>NZ_CALPTI020000002.1:0-251495 GCF_943326455.1 Limnohabitans sp. Rim8 | reverse complement strand
GAAGGTGCTTCTAACCCCGAAAAACTCATGGACGCCTTCAAGAAGGCCATCCCGCTGGGCCGCCTGGGCCAGCCCGATGACCTCGCAGGTGCCATCGTCTTCCTGAGCAGCGCCGATTCGTCCTTCATCACCGGCCAGGTCCTGAGCGTCTCGGGCGGCCTGACCATGCACGGCTGATCGATCACCCCTATTCAACTGGAGAAAAACATGCAATTCGAAGACATCCTGTACGAAAACCGCAACGGCGTAGCCTGGATCACGATCAACCGCCCCGACAAAATGAACGCCTTTCGCGGCACGACCTGCGACGAAATCATCAAGGCCCTGAACAAAGCCGGTTACGACCGAAGCATCGGCTGCATCGTGCTGGCCGGTGCTGGTGACCGCGCTTTCTGCACAGGTGGCGACCAGTCGGCCCACGACGGCAACTACGACGGTCGGGGCACCATTGGCCTGCCGATGGAAGAGCTGCACACCGCCATCCGCGATGTGCCCAAGCCGGTGATCGCCCGCGTGCAAGGCTTTGCGATTGGCGGCGGCAACGTGTTGTGCACCATCTGCGACCTGACCATTTGCTCGGACAAAGCCATCTTCGGCCAAGTCGGACCTAAGATGGGTTCAGTCGACCCCGGCTACGGCACCGCTTTCCTGGCCCGCGTGGTCGGCGAGAAAAAAGCCCGCGAAATCTGGTACCTCAACAAGCGCTACTCCGGTCAAGAAGCCGTGGACATGGGCCTGGCCAACATCTGTGTGCCGCATGAGCAACTCGACGCCACCGTGCAGGAATGGGCCGAAACCATCTGCGAACGCAGCCCCACCGCCATTGCGATTGCCAAGCGCAGCTTCAACATGGACACGGCCCACCAGTCGGGCATCGCGGGCATGGGCATGTACGCACTCAAGCTGTACTACGACACCGAAGAGTCGCGCGAAGGCGTGAAGGCCTTGCAGGAAAAGCGCAAGCCCGACTTCCGCAAGTACGCCAAGTGAACGCAAAGACTGAGGACATCAGATGAACCCCAACCCCTACATCAACGAAGACCTGCAGGCACTGGCTGAGAGCGTGCGACGCTTTGCCGATGAAAAGATCAAGCCCGGTTTTCTGGAGCGTGACAAAACGAGGGAGTTTGACCTTGGCCTGCTGCGCGAGATGGGTGATTTGGGCTTCATCTGCCCCGAAGTGCCCGAGGAGTTCGGCGGCTTGGGCATGGGCTGTGTGGCGGCAGGAGTGATCCACGAAGAAATTGCCCGCGCCGATCTGAGCTTTTCTTACCTGAACCTGTTGGCATCGCTGAACAGCCAGATCCTCTACAAGTACGGCAACCCCGAAGTGGTGCGCCCTTGGCTCGACAAAATCCGGGAGGGTCGCGCCATCTGTGCCATCGCCCTGACCGAGCCGAGAGGCGGATCAGACGCGGCCAACTTGCGTTTGCGGGTTGAACGCGATGGTGATTTTTATGTCATCAACGGTGAGAAGACTTCGATCTCGGCGGCTGATCAAGCCGACATCACCGTCGTATTTGGCCGCACCGGCACACCCGAGTCGGGCGCCCATGGCGTCACCGCCTTGCTGGTGCCCATGGACACGCCTGGGCTGACCACCAGCCGCTTTGACTGCCACGGTCAGCGCTCCATCGGTCGCGGCTCCATCTTCTTCGAAAACGTTCGCATACCTGTCAGCCACCGCTTGGGCGACGAGAACAAAGGCTTTGTCCAAGTCATGCACGGCTTTGACTATTCGCGCTCTCTGATCGGACTGCAATGCCTGGCCGTAGCACGCGTGGCGCTCGAGGAAACCTGGGAGTACATCACCCAACGCCAGGCCTTTGGCCAGCCCTTGTCGGCTTTCCAGGGTGTCACTCACCCCTTGGCCCAATATGACACCGAGGTCGAAGGCGCACGCCTGGTTTGTCTTCAAGGTCTCTGGCTCAAAGATCAAGGCTTACCGCACTCTGCCGAGGCTGGCATGGCCAAGTGGTGGGGCCCCAAACTTGCCTATGACGTGATCCACCAATGCCTGCTCTGCTTCGGTCATGGTGGTTATGACCGAGGCCTGATGGAGCAACGCATGCGCGACGTGCTGGGTTTCCAGATCGGTGACGGGACCGCACAGATCATGAAAACCATCATCGCGCGTACCCGTGCGGGCCGCAAGAACGTGCCCGCCTGACATTTTGATCATCAAGAAAAACATTCAATCTCAAAGGAGACAAACATGGAATTCGATGCCGTATTACTGCCCGCACGCCGTGACGACATGATCGAACAAGGACTGTGGCATGAACGCACCATCAACCAAGACCTGGACGCTTGCGTCGCCGCTTGTCCCGACAAACTGGCACTGACTGCCTACCGTGTTGAAGCCGATGATGTGCGCCGATTCACCTACCGTGAACTGGCGCAGATGGCCGACCGGGTGGCTGTGGGATTGGCCCGATTGGGCGTGCAAAAGAACGACATCGTGGCCTGCCAGTTGCCCAACTGGTGGCATTTCACTGTGACCTATCTGGCGTGCTCGCGCATCGGTGCGGTCATCAACCCGCTGATGCACATCTTCCGCGAGCGTGAATTGAATTTCATGCTCAAGCATGGCGAGGCCAAGGTCATCATCGCACCTAAGACGTTTCGGGGTTTTGACTTCGAGCAGATGATCACCGCGATCCAGCCTGGCCTGCCGCATCTGCAGCATGTGGTGGTGATCGATGGCCATGGCCCCAACAGCTTCGAAGCCTTGCTGAGCGGCCCCACCTGGGAAAACGAGCCCGATGCTGCAAGCATCCTGAGTGCGCACCGCCCTGGCCCGGATGACATCACCCAGCTCATCTACACCTCGGGCACCACAGGCGAACCTAAAGGCGTGATGCATTCGGCCAACACCGTGATGGCCAACATCATTCCTTATGCCAAGCGTCTGCAACTCGATGCCGAGGATGTGGTGTTGATGGCCTCGCCCATGGCACACCAAACTGGCTTCATGTACGGCCTGATGATGCCCATCATGCTCAAGGCCAGTGCGGTTTTGCAGGACATCTGGGAGCCCAAGAAGGCGGTCGAGGTGATCAACGCCGAAAAAGCCAGCTTCACGATGGCTTCCACGCCGTTTCTGACCGACTTGACACGCGTGGTGACGGAAAACAAAACACCGGTGCCTAGCCTCAAGACTTTCTTGTGTGCTGGCGCTCCGATACCCGGTCCATTGGTCGAGCAGGCGCGTGCCACTTTAGGCACCAAAATCGTATCGGCCTGGGGCATGAGTGAAAACGGGGCCGTCACACTGATCCGGCTCGATGATCCCGATGAACGCGCTTTCAACACAGATGGCCTGCCCCTTCCCGGGGTTGAGCTCAAGGTGGTGGAAGCCGACGCCTCGGGTCCTGCACTGCCTGCAGGCACGCAAGGCAAGTTGTATCTGCGTGCCTGCTCCAACTTTGGCGGATACCTCAAGCGACAGCACCTCAACGGCACCGACGCCGAAGGCTGGTTTGACACAGGCGATCTGGCCCGTATCGACGAGCAAGGCTACGTCCGCATCACCGGGCGCAGCAAGGACGTGATCATCCGAGGCGGCGAAAACATCCCAGTGGTCGAGATCGAGTCACTGCTCTACAAGCACCCTGCAGTGGCCTTGGTAGCCATCGTGGCTTATCCCGACGAACGCCTGGGCGAACGGGCCTGCGCCGTGGTGGTGCCCAAGCCCGGTCAAACCTTCGACATGCCAACCATGGTCGCTTACCTCAAAGAGCAGAAGGTTGCGATTCAGTACATCCCGGAACGACTCGAAGTTCGGCAAAGCATGCCGTCCACTCCATCCGGAAAGATCCAGAAATTCAAGCTGCGCGAGGATTTGCGCGACGGTGCAGCTGCATAAAGAGCGCCAACCACTTCATCACCTCAATAGGAGACTTACCATGACATCCACAACCCGTTTTCAACTGCGTCGCACTTTGACGGTCGCAGGTCTTTCACTTCTGGGGCTTTGCGCCAGCGGCATCAGCCATGCGCAAAGCTGGCCCAGCAAGCCCATTCGTATCGTTGTGGGATTTGCACCTGGTGGTACCACCGATGCCATGGCGCGTATGGTTGCTCAGAGCTTGACCGAGAGTCTGGGCCAGTCCGTGGTCATTGATAACAAGCCCGGTGCCAGCGGCAACATTGCCGCATCAGAAGTGGCCCGTGCAACGCCCGATGGCCATACCCTGTTCATCTCTCCTACATCGGTTGAGACTGTCAATCCTCACCTGATCAAGTCCACTTTGCTGCCTTCGCGTGACCTCACACCAGTCAGTGGCATTGGCAAGTCCCAAATGTATTTGGTGACTAAGCCTCAAAGCACCGCAAAGGATGTGCGTGAACTGGTCGCACAAGCCAAATCCGGAAAAATGTCCTACGCATCCGCAGGTGCTGGCACCCCACCTCACCTGGCTTGCGAGCTCTTCAAACAAGCCACTGGTACCAACATCCTGCACGTGCCTTACAAAGGTGCTGCTCCAGCCTTGCAGGATGTTCTGGCAGGGCAAGCAGACATGGTTTGCGACCCCGGTATTGCCTTCCCGCACATCCGCACTGGAAAGGTCAAATTGTTGGCGGTCGTCAGCGAGAAGCGCTCACCATTTTTCCCGGATGTACCCACTGTGGGCGAGCAAGGCTTCAAGGGTGCCAATCTGGACATCTGGTTCGGCATGTGGGCTCCTAACGGCACACCTGCAGACGTCATTGCCCGTTTGAACCGGGAAGTGGCCAAAGCACTTGCCTCACCGACCCTGAAAGCCCGTTACGCAGAGCTCGGTGGTGAGAACGTCGCTCTGGATACAGCTGAATTCAAGGCATTGCTGGCCAACGAAGCCAAGATCCTGGGTGCCTTGATCCGCGATCAGAAGATCTCGGTCGAATGATCAAGGGAGTTTCATGTCCGAGTCACCTATCCTGACTGTCCGACACGGTCGTGTCGGCGTCATCTCCCTGAACCGGCCAGCACAGCTGAATGCCCTGAACGATGCACTGATGGACGCTTTAGGCAAGGCCTTACTTGATCTGGATGGTGACTCGGATATTGGTGCGATTGTCATCACCGGCAGCGACAAAGCGTTTGCCGCCGGTGCAGACATCGCCGTCATGGCGGACTGGACCTACATGGATGTGTTCCAAAGTGGATTCATCACCCGCAACTGGGAAACCATCCGTCAAGTACGTAAGCCGGTGATTGCGGCGGTGGCGGGTTATGCCATGGGAGGCGGCTGCGAGTTGGCTCTGGCCTGCGACATCGTGATCGCGGCCGAGTCGGCCCAGTTTGCACTGCCCGAGATCAAGCTGGCGATGCTGCCCGGTGCGGGTGGCACCCAGCGCCTGCCCCGCGCCATCGGCAAGGCCAAGGCCATGGACATGTGCCTGTCGGCCCGCATGCTGAACGCCGAAGAGGCCGACCGCTATGGCCTGGTATCGCGTGTGGTACCCGATGCCGAGCTGCAGACAACAACCATGAAACTCGCCATACAGATTTCGGGCTACTCGCTGCCTGCGCTCATGGCCATCAAGGAGTCGGTCAACCGCGCCCACGAAGCCAGCCTCACCGAGGGCATCTTGTTCGAGCGCCGTGCGCTGCACGCGCGGTTTGCCAGCGCCGACGCCCACGAAGGCATGCACGCTTTTTTAGACAAGCGTAAACCTGTTTTCCAGCATCGTTAATTCACCATCCACCATGGCTCTCGACTCTGAATCCTTTGACATTTTGTTACCCACCCTCCAGCGCTTCATTCGTGAGCGTCTGATCCCGGCAGAAGACCACCTCGAAGAGCATGATGATGTGCCGCTGGACATTGTCCAGGACATGAAGGACATGGGCCTGTTTGGCTTGACGGTGCCCGAGGAATACGACGGCATCGGCCTTTCGGTGAGCCAAGAAGTGCTGGTCAACTACGAACTCGGCCGTACCGCTCCCGCTTTCCGCTCCGTGTTCGGCACCAACATTGGCATCGGTTCACAAGGCATCTTGATGGACGGCACGCCAGAGCAAAAAGTCGAGTACTTGCCCCGTGTGGCCAGCGGCGAACTGATCATGTCCTTCGCCTTGACCGAGCCCGATGTCGGCACCGACGCCGCATCGCTCAAGACCCGCGCCGAACTCGACGGCGACCACTATGTGCTGAACGGTACCAAGCGCTACATCACCAACGCGCCACGTGCCGGGGCCTTCACCCTGATGGCGCGCACCGGAGGCCCGGGGGCCAGCGGCGTCTCGGCCTTCATCGTTCCTGCGGACCTGCCCGGTATCAAGTTGGGTAAGCACGACAAAAAAATGGGCCAACGCGGCACCAAGACCTGCGACGTGATCCTGGAGAACGTGCGCGTGCCGGCCGCCAACATCATTGGCGGTGTGCCCGGCCAAGGCTTCAAGACTGCCATGAAAGTGTTGGACCGTGGTCGCCTGAACATCTCGGCCGTCTCCTGCGGCCTGGCCTCACGCATCCTCGACGAAGCCCGCGCCTACGCCCGTGACCGCAAACAGTTCGGCAAACCGATTGGCGAGTTCCAGCTGATCCAGGCCATGCTGGCCGACAGCCAGGCTGAGCTGCTGGCTGCATGGTCTCTGGTCAAGGACGTGGCCCACCGCTTTGACAGCAAGCCTGCCCATGTTTCCGACCCAGAAGTTTCCATGCAAGTGTCGTGCGCCAAATTGTTCTCCACAGAGATGGTGGGCCGCGTGGCCGACCGGGGTGTACAGATCCACGGCGGTGCGGGTTACATCAACGAATACCCGGTGGAGCGGTTTTTCCGCGACGCACGCTTGTTGCGACTGTACGAAGGCACCACGCAGGTCCAACAAATCATCATCGGCCGCGAACTGTTGCGCACAGCCTGAAGGCTGCAGCCCTTCAGACCCCACATCACTTGGAGTTAAGTCATGAAAATTCTCGTTCCCGTCAAGCGGGTGGTGGACTACAACGTCAAGGTCCGTGTCAAGTCCGATGGTTCGGGCGTGGACATCGCCAACGTCAAGATGAGCATGAACCCCTTTGACGAGATCGCCGTCGAAGAAGCCGTGCGCCTGAAAGAAAAAGGTTTTGCCACCGAAGTCATCGCTGTGTCTTGTGGCGTGGCCCAGTGCCAGGAGACCCTGCGCACCGCCATGGCCATCGGTGCCGACCGCGGCATTTTGGTCGAAACCCCCGCCGACTTGGACCTGCAGCCTTTGGCTGTGGCCAAGCTGCTCAAGGCCCTGGTGGACAAAGAGCAACCCGGTCTGATCATCTTGGGCAAACAAGCCATTGACGATGACTGCAATCAGACCGGCCAGATGTTGGCCGCTTTGGCGGATCTGCCACAAGCCACTTTTGCCTCCAAGGTCGAAATCGTGGACGGAAAAGCCCATGTGACCCGCGAGATCGACGGCGGTCTGGAAACCCTGGCCATCAATTTGCCTGCGGTGGTGACCACCGACCTGCGTCTGAACGAGCCACGCTACGTGACCTTGCCCAACATCATGAAGGCCAAGAAAAAACAGCTCGACATCTTCAAGCCCGAAGACTTGGGTGTCGATGTGGCCCCCCGCATCAAAACCCTCAAGGTGATGGAGCCTGCCAAGCGCAGCGCCGGCATCAAGGTGCCCGATGTGGCCACGCTGGTGGACAAGCTCAAAAACGTGGCCAAGGTCATCTGACCATCCAAGGAAATCTCATGACTTCTCTCGTTATTGCAGAACACGACAACGCCTCCATCAAAGGCGCTACCCTGAACACCGTCACGGCCGCTGCCGCTTGTGGTGGTGACGTGCATGTGCTGGTGGCGGGTCACAACGCCGCCGCAGCTGCCCAAGCGGCTGCGCAAATCGCTGGTGTGTCCAAAGTGATCCACGCCGACAGCGAAGCGCTGGCCCATGGCTTGGCCGAAAATGTCGCTGCGCAAGTGTTGGCGATTGCCGCCAACTACAGCCACATCCTGTTTCCCGCAACCGCTGCAGGCAAGAACGTGGCCCCTCGTGTGGCTGCCAAGCTTGACGTGGGCCAAATCAGCGATGTGACACAAGTCATCTCCGCCGACACCTTCGAGCGACCCATCTACGCAGGCAACGCCATGGCCACCGTGCAAAGCACTGACGGCACCAAAGTCATCACCGTGCGCACCACGGGCTTTGACGCTGCTGCCGCAACCGGTGGCAGCGCAGCAGTGGAAAGCGCAGCCGCACAAGCTGACAGTGGCAAGAGCAGCTTTACGCGCAGCGAGATCGCCAAGAACGATCGCCCCGAGCTGACCGCTGCCAAGATCATCGTCTCCGGTGGCCGCGCTTTGGGCAGTTCGGAGAAGTTCAACGAAGTGATGACGCCCTTGGCCGACAAGCTGGGTGCTGCCATCGGCGCCAGTCGCGCCGCGGTCGATGCCGGATACGCGGCCAACGACCTGCAAGTGGGCCAGACCGGTAAGATTGTGGCGCCTCAGTTGTATGTCGCGTGCGGCATTTCGGGTGCGATCCAGCACTTGGCGGGCATGAAGGATTCCAAGGTGATCGTGGCGATCAATAAGGACCCCGAAGCACCGATCTTCAGCGTGGCCGACTTTGGCCTTGAAGCCGATTTGTTTGCGGCTGTGCCTGAACTCGTACAGCAAATCTAAACCACTACGAAAGCGATCAGTTGCTCCCAACGTGACGACTGTTTATCTATCCTAACAATACATGAGGTAGTGTCACGATATGTATTACAAACCTGATTGACGCACCGACACCGATTCCTGCAAAAAGGTATCCAGCAGTCGTTGAGCTGGTAAGGACAGTGGCGTATCGGTGCGAGAAAAAATGTGGATAGTGGTTGCCGGCAAGGTCTCTTGCAAACTGAGCGCTACCAAGCCCATGCGTGGGCCGTGAGTTTCGTAAAAGAGTTCAGGAACGATTGCCAGCGTGTTCATGCTCGGCAATACCGCCAACAACGTTGAAAATGACTCGCAATCTACCGTCACCCTTGCAGGCGGCAGACCACGCTGCTCAAACCCAAGGTGGATGGGATCCCCCGGCCCGAGCCTAGGGCCTGAAAGAAGCCAAGAAGCCTCTATCAAATCCTCTAATCTTCGTGCCTTGGCCAAGCCATGCCCCTTTTTGGCAACAATAACGGATGGACTGGCGACCAGCGCACGCGCCTGCAAATCTCTGCCTACGCCGGCTGGTGGCAGCGGACCCAGTGCCAAATCGAGTTCGCCAGAACGCAATTGCTGCAAGGCTTTTGGATACAAAGCATCGACAAGCTGTACACGCACATGCGGCCAACGCGATTGATAAGTCGAAACGGCATTTGCTGCCAACATCAGTGCAGCAGCAGGAGAGATACCAACGCTTAGGGTGGTTTGTGTGTCATTTGTCAAAGCAGCTACATCTTCGCGAGCACGCTCAATCTCTCGCACCACGGTAGACGCTCGTGCGGCCAGAATTTCACCTGCTGGAGCCAACCGAACACCTTTTGGCGAGCGCACTACCAGTGTTGCCCCGAACTCGTCCTCTAGTTGCTTCAAGGCCTTGGTCAAGGCGGGCTGGGTGACGTTCATGGTGGCTGCCGATGCCCGCATGCTGCCAGTCTGCGCGAGCGTCAGCAGCAGCTGAAGTTGTTGCAATCTCATAGATAAACCTCTTCTGATAACCCATGGTAATCGTCTTTACCAAATGCGATTGGCCGATCACACGTTGTGCCGATAGCATGGTTTTGGCTTTCTCGAAGTTATGTTCATGCATAACAAAAGACAGACCTAATTGGCGCAGAACCACATAAACACAAGGATGGAGACATGATCAAACGCAGACACCTGATTGGCCATTTGGCCGCGGCCCCGTTATTGGCTAGCCTGCCAACCATGGCACAAAGCTACCCGGACAAGCCGATTAAGATTATCGTGCCCCTGCCGCCGGGAAGTCCCCCGGATGTGCTTGCACGTCACCTGGCCGATGCCGTGAGCCGCAACTGGAAGCAACCTGTGATCGTGGAGAACCGCCCGGGTGCAACGGGCATGATCGGAATGCAAGCTTTGGCACGATCGGCTCCCGATGGTTACACCATGGGAGTTATGTTCCTGACACACACCGTGCTGCCCGAACTCATCGGCCCCCTGCCATACAACACCTCAGCTGACTTTGCACCCGTGGCCAATCTGGTGTGGCTTTACAACGTGCTGGTGGTGCCCGCATCGTCCAGCATACAAACTCTGCAAGACTTGGTCACCCGGGCTCGCAGCGAACCCAATGCCTTGAACTACGGCTCAGGAGGCAACGGCTCCCCCGCTCACTTGGTGGCCGAATCCTTTAGCCAGGCCAGCAATGTGAAGATGACGCATGTCCCATTTAAGGGTCCAGCCGAAGCAGTCAACGCACTATTGGGCAATCAGATTACCGCCATGTTTGCCACGGTACCCAACGCTGCTGCACTGGTGCGTTCGGGCAAGCTGCGTGCGATTGCAGTGACCAGTCCACAACGTCTGAGTGCCCTACCCAACGTGCCTACACTGGCCGAATCCGGTGTATCCGGCGTGGAGGTGAAGGAATGGGAAGGTCTGGTCGCACCAGCGGGCACACCCAAGGCCATCATCGACAAATGGAACCAAGAGTTGTTCCAAGTGCTGGCCTCCAGCGAGTTGCGCGCCAAACTCGCCGATCTGGGCATGTCGGTCGTGCCCTCACACCCCAGCACTGACTTTGCAGATTTGATCCGAAAGGAACTTGATCATTGGGGCAAGTTCGTCCGCACAACGGGTATGCGCCCCAGCTGACCGAACTCGATGGCCCGGCTCAGCCGGGCCACCGTTTCATCGCGCCGATGAAATAGGCTGCTCAAAAACCACCCCAAATTCAGGCGAGATTTCCGTCACCTTGCGTGGGTTGGCAATGTTGTGAATGCGCCGGTACAAGGCTGGCAACTCGCCTGCAGGCTCAGCCCAAAAAATGGCTTGCACCACCTTGCCACTGTTGTTGTAGAACGCATGTGGGATTCCCCTGGGCAGGTAACCGATTTCACCCGTACGAACAACTGTTCGAACACCCTCAATTACCACTTCCACCGAGCCATTGAGTGGACTTAGATACTCGTCTTGATCAGGGTGCGTGTGCGGTGGAACAAAGCTTTCCTCTGGAAAGGTGGCATGCCATACAAACTGCTTGTCATCGTATTGCTTTGGCGTATAAACCTGGCCCATGATGTTCCAGGTCACGCCATCGATGCCAGTGGGTGAATGGTCGCAATCGGGGAGTTGGGAAGCGTGGCTCATGACTTTCTCCGGTATCAGACTTTTTCGGTGGTGACGTGCTGGCCTGTCAGGCGGTCGAGCGCTTCCTTGACCAGCGGGTTGTGGCTTGCATAACGGGGCTTGAAGGTCTGCCGCTGAGCCCGCAAATCGTCCTCATCGGCATAACCGATCAGGATTCCGTTTTCGGCAATGCGTGCCTGGATTTCGGTGTTTTCGATCATTTCGTCCGAAACCGTGACACGCTGGCGAGGACGTCGGGCCCACTCGAACAGGGCTTCGTGCAGGCGTGCACGTTGTCGAACATGCTCGGGATCAGCCGAGGTGCCCAAATCGGTCAGCTCATGGGGATCAGACTGCAGATCGAACAACATGGAGCGGTGGCCTTCGCACAGGACGTATTTCCAGCGGCCATCAAAGGCCATGCGCATCCAGGCATCAATGGGCGGTTGCTGCAATTCGATGCGGGCGTCCTGAAAGGCGTAGTCGCATTCGCAGACAGCAATGTTGCGCCAATCGGTCGGCGTCTGGCCAAACAGCAAAGGGCGCAAGGAGCGGCCATCCATGATGTGGGGGACTGGGTTGCCACCATACACATCCAGGAAAGTGGGCGCGATGTCCACAGCCTCGACCAAGGCCTGGCAGCGCGTGCCACGGGTGGCATCTGCACGGGTATCGGGGTCGTAAATGATGAGTGGGGTGCGGACCACCGGCTGGTGAAACAGCTCCTTGTCCCCCAGCCAATGATCACCCAGAAAATCGCCATGGTCCGCGCAGAACACGATCATGGTGTTGTCCATCAGGCCCCGCTCTTCCATGAAGGCGAAGAGCTTGCCCATCTCGTCGTCAATCTGCTTGACCAGCCCCATATAGCCCACCATGACCGCATCCCGGACGCCGGGCTTGGCAAAGGTACGCGAGACCCGGTGGTGGGTCATGGCAGCATAGACCGGATGCGGGTCCTTGAGCTCTTCTTCGGAACGCACCACGGGCAGGGCGTCCTCGGGTTTGTACATGCCGGCATAGGGCTTGGGCACCACATAGGGCCAGTGCGGCTTGATGAAAGACAGGTGCGCGACCCAGGGCTGATCGCCCGCCTCGCGCATGAAGTCCATGGCCCGGCGCGTGGTGTAGGGCGTCTCGGAATGCTCGTTGGGAATGCGGGCCGGCAAATGGCTGTACTTGAGGTACCAGCCCGAGCGGAACTGGCCTTGCTCGTCCACCACGGTGTTGGCCCATTCCTCCCAAGGGTTGTCGCCCCCGAAGCCCTGTTTGCGAAGATAAAGGTTGTAGTTGGGGTCGGGGTCATGGCCAGAAAACGGATGAATGCCATCGTCGCGCTCGTAAGGGTCAAAACCACATTCGGCGATGCGGATACCTATTTGCGATTCGGGATCGATACCCAGACGCGACATGCCGGACGAATCACCGCGCATATGGGTCTTGCCAATCAACACCGAACGCACACCCAGTGGCCGCAGGTGATCACCCAGTGTCATCTCGCCTGCTTTGAGCGGCACAAAATTCCAGCTGACGCCATGCGACTGCATGTAGCGACCTGTGTAATAGCTCATGCGCGAAGGACCGCATACGGGAGACTGCACATAGGCGTTGTCAAAAAGCACGCCCCGCTTGGCTAGCCCATCCAGATGGGGTGTCTGCAGCTTGGGGTGCCCATAGCAAGACAGGTGATCGGCACGCAGCTGATCAGACATGATGAAGAGAATGTTCTTGACGCGTTGAGTCATGACTGCGGGCCTTGATTAGGCACAAATTGACGATGACCCATGCTAGTCATAGCGTAGCCAGTAATCCAATCGTATTTTTTAAAGCCGATTACCAAGGGTTATCGGCTTGAATTTCAATGAGGTCTAGCCGCATATCTGCCTTTGCTTGTGGCGGCTGGGGCTGCGCTGGAGCACACACCCGTGACGGTGCTCAACGGTGGCATTCGCCACGGCGTGCTGTCGATGGAGTCGTATGTGTTTGGGCAGGCTTTAGACCTTGAATTCGGGAAACCCTAGTCTGCGCAAAACCTGATTTTTTACAGCACCATTCAGGCACGCCACGCTGGTAATTGCCAGTTGCGCCAAAGAGCCAGTGCGCGAAGGCCGACGGTGACAACAAGACACCCCAGCAAGGCTATCCAGCCCGGGGAGTCTGCGGACCAAAGAGCCACATAAGTCCAACCACCGGCAAAAGAACACACCGCATAAGGACGGTGGTCTTTGAAGGCTTTGGGAATCTCGTTGCACACCATGTCCCGGAGCACGCCACCGAAAACTCCCGTAACCAGACCCATCATCACGGCAACTACGGGTGGCATGTTGGACTGCAAAGCTTGGTGAACACCTGTGGCAGTAAACAGTCCTAGGCCAAGCGCATCGGGCCAGAGTATTGTTTTTTCAGTGACCTCAAAATGCCGCTGACGCATGAACAGCATGGCCAAAACACATAGGGCCAGAACACCCCAAAGAATTTCGGTGTGACGCACCCAAAAAAACGGCCGCTGATCAAGTAGCAAGTCGCGCAAAGTGCCGCCACCAAAGGCAGCCAAGAACGCAACCACACACACGCCTACCGCATCAAGCTTTTTGCGCGCTGCCTCCATAAGTCCAGATAAAGCAAAAGCAGCGGTGGCTGACAACTCGACCAGCAGGCGTAGGGTGTCTCCCCATGATTGAAGTGCATACATGTCTGGATT
Organism: Limnohabitans sp. Rim8; assembly: GCF_943326455.1. Classification (NCBI taxonomy): domain Bacteria; kingdom Pseudomonadati; phylum Pseudomonadota; class Betaproteobacteria; order Burkholderiales; family Comamonadaceae; genus Limnohabitans; species Limnohabitans sp. Rim8. The sequence continues at coordinate 237,583 of NZ_CALPTI020000002.1, read as the reverse complement.
ATGTTGCCTTTAAAAGTTGGCATAGCCTTAGCTTTGGGCTAGCGGGTGAAGTACCCATTACCCAAACCGCAAGCAGTCGTTCCCCGGATCTATCGCAAACTGTCCTTTGAACTGTGACTGCTGTGTGCTTTAGACCGGTCACGTGATGCGCTGCATAGCGAACGACAGGTTATGGCAAGCGCAAAATATCAGCATTAGTCTAGGGATGTCCGCTACCAGCCTTAAACAGACATCTACCAACAAGCTGTGGTTACTCGCTTCGCGCGCGCACGAGAGATTTTAGTTATATTTGATAACCATATCAAGAGTTGTGGGTTAGCAATAAAACGAAGGACCCACTGCGGTCTGAAGCAATATGCCGATAGAGATTCAGGCCCCCTACCCCCGGGGGGGGTAACGGGGTGTCACGGGGGGTGTTTCCGCCACTCTAAGAGAATTGGCAACTGCCATTTCTGCTGGCTTGGGTAAAACACCCCCCGTTATCCCCCATCACCCCCCGGTCTACGGGTGAATTTCAGCCAAATTCAGGATTCGTTCCTTTGCTCGACGCTTTGCAGCAACCATTTATTCGGTTGGCGCCCACCGTCCACCATCTTTGAAACTAGCTTCAGGCCTCCCGCGATGCGGTTCTTGTGTGCTCTCAGCCACATCCCCACCTTCCCGGCACTGTTGCTCTCCGCGCAGCCCGCCTGTTCCAATGCATCGCGCAAGGCAAAGTTGCTGGTGGACCAGATGGCCAGGTCACTGGCGCGGAATTCTGGCGGTGTAGTCCGAACCTTTGCCATTGCCACTGTCTGCATCACCTGAAAAGTCACGGCAATCTCGCCGGTGCCATCGTTGCTGTAATTGACCGATGCGACTGGGTCTTCCTCCCCCAGCCAGATCAAGGTATCGCGCACGCGCCAGGACCAATCCTCAAAAGATTCCAAAGGTGGCACGTTCAAAGGATCCGGGTGCAATGCATACGCACGCAAAGCCGTCAGTGCAGCCGTAATGAAGCGTGCGCGGTTGTGCTTAATGAACATGGCCAAACTGGGATGCTCGAACTCAATCTGACGGTCCTTGAGCGACTCCACCTGAAGTTGCAACTCGCACACAAGGGCCCGGCGAGCGTTGTCGCTGGCCAGCGTGATGTTATTGCCAGTCAGAACGACTCGAGTGCGGTTGCGAAACTTGACCCGCTCCGATTCGCCCAACTTACGGTCGGCGTAATCATCCGAGGTCACGAACTGGGACAAAGCCGCACTCTTGACCAGCGCGCCGTTGGGCAAGTTGTCAAAGACCACCACCGGATCGCCAGCCAGGAGCACCGAGGTGAACACCTTCTTAAGTTCTTCCTCATTGGCGCCGGGCCAAGGGTGTGTGGTTGCATGACCATAGGCGATCAGGTTGGCAATGGAGGCCATCAAGGTCTTACCTGAGCCTGCCATCGTGGCGGTGTACAGCACCATCGGGGCCTTGGGCAGTGTGGGCCGAGCCAGTGCAGTCAGCACATCCGCAAGGTAGACCGAGCGGGACACATCGCCCGCAAACGGGAATTGCTTGACCAAATCCAGCAGTTCATCGAGTGCTGCTCGGCCCTCGCTCCAACCTGGTTGGCTCGGCTGGGGTGGAAATTCCAGATTCGGTGCGTAATAAATCCCGGTCTCCGCGTCATAGCCCAGGGTTTCACAAATCGAGCCGTCCGCGCGAAGAAATGGCGCATTGGCCAGAACAGTCAGGTGGCTGAAGGTGTCATCGTCAGTCCCAAGCTCCAAGGCGATGGCAATGTTCATGGGACAGTCCACCACCTTGTAGTCGTTGATGCGTCGGTCCATACGATTGAAGGTTGCCAGCTCGCTCAGCTCGCGCATGAGCCACTGACGGTTGACCGCAATGACCACAGGTTGAGTGGCCAAGCGAGAGAGTCCATCGTGCAATTCAGCGGCGCGGCCGATACGAACCAGCGTGTGACCACGCTTGAACACATGCTGCTCCAGCAGCTTCGCGCATTGTTTGAGGATGCTGGGAATCAGCCCCGGGTCAACAAAGATCCTTGGACGCTCTGATTCACATTCAGAACCTTTATCGCTGACAACAGGCTTGGCCTCTCTGTCCATTTCGATTTCCACTTCCGGATCGGGATAGTTCACCTCATCTACGGCACCACCGTCATCAGGATCCAAAAATGAGAAGTCATCCTCTGCCAGCGCAGGCACATTGAACGGCAAGCGCGCGGGATCAATCCGTTTAACGTGTAAGCGGTATTGCGGCGGTGTCACGGAAAGGCCCTGCGCTACCAACCAGCGGTACAAATCACGAGCCTTCAGGTCTGCGCAGTGGCCGTGCTGGCACTTCATGGTCCAGCTGCCATCAGCCCGAATCTTGACGGCGGTGCCATCATCCACCCCCCTGGTGTGCAAACGGCGCTGCAGGCACTGAATGTCCCACCAACCAGAATTCTTTTGCTGCGCCGATTTGAGCAACTCCGCCTCTTGCAACGCCTCAATCAAGGGATGCTCTCCCGACAACATAGGTGCCGCTGCGAGCATAGCGTTGATCTGCGGCACATGGTCAATGCTCTGGCCAAACCAAGAAGCCACTTCCCAAGCCGAATACGCCAGCTCAGGCCGCCAGCTGACCAGCCGATTCTGCCAAGGCTGGCCCAGCGCCAGCTTCAGGTTGCGCCCCTGCGGCAATTTGCACAGGCGCGTGATGCCCTTGGCCCCCTGATCGGTCATCAAGTGCCCCTGCACTGGCGTTGCCAGCACTTGTTTGGTCAGATAGGACGCGATCGAGACATCACGGACCGGCTCGCTCAGGCGATAGAACCATTGGTGGTTTCCAGGGGAGGTTTCGATGATGGCAGTCGGCTCGCCGAGTCCAAGCGTGCGCGGATCGACTTGCACCTTGGAGCCAATGTCATCGAGCACGATGAAGTGCAACGCATCGAAGTATTCGATCTGCCGGTGATACACGTCTTCGGCATCACGGCGAAAGGTAGAAACACAGGTGTAGTTCTGCCGTTGAGGTTCTTGGTACAGATCGCGGGAGAACTCAATGGGTCCGCCGGACCACATGCCGGCTTTTGCCAACTCGTTATCGGTATCCGGCGGTGTGGTGTTGGAGCAGACGAATGCGTCATCCACATCGTCACCAAACATCACCTCCAGGAAGTCGTCGTTGCTGGGCGGTTGGGTGAGCGAGACTGACTCGCTCTGGTTAAGAGAAGAAGTATTGAACATGGATATCCATTCCTGTTTTGAGTTTCGTAATGGTTCCCGCGCCATGAATGGCACTGGCCGTTGAAGCTGCCCCTGTTAAGGACAGGGAAAAGTGCAGCGGATATCCATTCAATACATCCATGCGTGACATGCCCACACCTGCACGTCACAGAAAAATGAAGTTGGAACCACCTTTCAGATGGAGGAATGTTGCTAAAACAGCTCAAAAACGACCCTGAGCTGACAAAAGCATGTTGCGTTGTCAGTAGTCGATACGAGAAATTCGAATCTTTAATTTTCAATTGAAGGGCTGAGGCCATGCAGCGCATCGACAAAACACCAACGTAGAGCGTTTCACCGCAACCACCAGACGTAACAAAAAATTTGTGGGGTTTGGTCGCGCCCTATGAGCTCACCTCGAACTGGCGCCACGTTGTGACGTGGGCAAGTGGTCACGTCACGCACGACCCGATTCAATCTGATGCATGAACTCCCAGATTGAAGAGTCCCTGCCATGAAACCGACCTTGACCACTCACTTCGCTCACACGGCCAGCGCTGGGCATGGACTGAATCTACAAGACGCGGCAACATCTTCGTCTTCATTGGCCTTTGGGGGGCAAATGAACTTTCAACCCGCACATGCGGTTGAAAAATCCAATTCGTGCCCACATATTGAAACGTTGGCCCAAAAGTTATCGGCTTACGGAAGGCACGTCCTATGAACGCCTTTCTGACACCGCTTGAGGTAAATCAATTGACTGGTGCCGCAAGAGCCAAAAAACAAGTTGCGTGGTTGCGCGAGCACAGTATTCCGTTTATTCACGACGGAAATCGGGTCATTGTGTATCACTCACACGTCAAGCTGGTGGCTGAGGGTCGGCCTCCAAATTTCTCATCAGGTCCCAATTGGTCTGCGATCAAATAGATGCCAAAAATCAGTAAATACCCGAGACTTCGGACGAAGATTTACAGGGGTGCAAAAGGTCAAGTGCATGTGTACTTTGTGTACGACATGAGGACCGAGGGCAAGCCTGACATTCGCCTTGGGTCTGATCATGCAATTGCCATCCAAAAGTGGGATGAAATTCACAACAAAAAACGCCTCACGATTGGTTTGGTCCAAGAAGCTTTTTCACGCTGGCGCGAACGAGAACTACCGAAATACGAAAACGCCGAAACTCGCCGTGGGTACACAAAGAACTTATCGCACATAGAGCCAGTGTTTGGTTCTATGTGTTGGGATCAAGTCTCGCTGCCTATCCTGCGCGAATATCTGGATCGCAGAAGTGCCAAAACACAAGGCAATCGTGAAATGTCCCTTTTTTCAATCGTGTGGGGCAAAGCAATCCTGTGGGGTATGACCAGGCTGCCTTGGCCTGCGTCTGGCGTCAAAAATTGGAAGAACACAGAAAGCGCCCGCGAATTTGAAGTCACAGATCAGCTTTTTGATGCGGTTTACGAAGAGGCTGACGATGTTCTGCGCGCCTGCATGGATATTGCCAGCGCAACCGGGATGCGACTTACAGATGTCAGAACTGTACGCATGCCATCAAACGGAAAACTGCGATTTTCAGCAAGTAAAACCAAAAAGGCTGCTGAATTTGAGGTGGAGCAATCACCCGTGCTTTCAACACTCGTTGCCAAGCGGCAAGCCATGAAAGCGCATTGCGTCATGCTGCTTTGCACTAAAGAAGGCCGCCAAGTGAGCGCGGGAATGCTCAGGGATCGCTATGACGAAGCACGGGACAAAGCTGCCGCAAAAGCCTTAAAAGCTGGGGAAAAAGATCTCGCTCAAGCAATTCAGTCCATGTACCTGAGAGACATGAGGAAACGGGCTGCCGATCTTGCCGGTGATGTATCTGAGGCATCAAAACTGCTGCAGCACAGCAATACCAAATTGACTGAAACGCACTATCGAACGAAAGCAACCAAGCTCAAAGCGGTCCGCTAAAACAGTAGGCGCAAAAAGTGGGGCCTAGAAGAGGAACCACCCAGTATTAACTGAGTTTTTTGCGCCTAAAACAGCCCGCAAACCCGCATGAATCCTCAGTTTCACTGTGGGACTCAAAATCCCCCGCCGCAAGGCGTGCCGGTTCGAGTCCGGCCCCGGGCACCATCTCTGGAAACCCAGCAACTATGCGGGTTCCAAGCGAATCAAGGCCAATCCTCACGGGTTGGCCTTTTTTCTTGGCTTTAGATCAACCCATCATCCTTCGCAAGCTCTCAAAAAAGAGCTCGGACTGAAGCCGCTCGCCATTGATCTGTTCCGCAACCCGCGCAGCCAATGCTGTGTCCACGGGCGTCAACGGCACACCGGTCGAAGCCGCCAGCACCTGAGCTTGGCAGGCACGCTCCAGGTAGTACAGGTCGTCGTAGGCGTAGTCCACCCGTTCACCGCAGACGATGACACCGTGGTTTCCCAAAAACACCACATCCGCGCCTTGCATGGCATTGGCGATGCGTTCACCTTCGGTCATGTCCAGAGCCAGACCGTTGTAATGCGCGTCCACCGCCAAGCGGCCATGAAAGCGCATGGCGGTCTGCGACAGGGTAGTGTCCAGTGCACGCGCCGCGGTCAAGGTCAGCGCCGTGGCATGCGGCATGTGGGTGTGCAGCACGACAGACTTGCGCGCGATGTGGTGTACCGCAGCATGGATGAACATGGCTGTGGGTTCCACCGGATGACGGCCCGCCAGCTGCTCGCCCGCCGCGTTGCACATCACGATGTCAGCCGCTTGCACCTCACTCCAATGCAAACCTCGCGGGTTGAGCAAAAACCAGTCGTCCCGGCCAGGCACCGCCACGCTGAAGTGGTTGCACACGCCCTCGCTCAGGCCCTGATGGGCAGCAGCGCGCAAGGCCAGCGCCAGATCTGTGCGCAGCGGCAAAAGGGCTTCAAAGGTTTCGTTGGCTTGCATGAAGGATCTCCGGCTGTTGTGGTGTGGGTGGTATCGGGTCACGCGTGGCTTATGACCGCACTGCGCTGACAAGAATACTGGAAGCGTTCAAACACGATGAAAACAGCTATTTTTTTTCAGACCCCAAAATACCGACGAATAGATGGGCGCAGCGTCTTGCCAAAGGCCAAGGCCTTGCCCACGGGCATTGGCAATTCTTAGCTTAGTGCTCCGATCTCATCAAATGGTCGGCGGCGCGCTGCGCCTCGACCGAAGCTTTGCGCCAAACCAATGACACCGGCATGGGGTCCTTTGCAACGGTGACCGGCAATATGCAGGTCTGGTGATGGCTTTGCAGGGCCGCCGCCTGGGCACAGCAGGTCAGCAAGTCGGTATGCGCCACCACGGACAGGCTGTACAGGAAAGAAGGCGACTCCACTGTCGGTACCGGGGGCGTGATGCCGTGCCGCAAAAAGGCCTCCATCAAACCCATGCGGGTGGTGGACTGAACATCCGGCAGGATCCATGGCCACTTGGCCAATTCGGCAAAGTCCAGCTTGCGCTGACCTGCCAAGGGATGGTTGCGTGCAGAAACCACCGACAAATGGGCCTGGTAAAGCACATGCTGCGCCAGCTCATCAAGATCAAGTGCATCGGCCACACGGCTGGGCAAGCGGCCCAGCAGCAGGTCGATTTCTCCGTGCAGCAACATCTGCAGCAATTGCTCGGCTCGGCCCTCCACAATGCGAGGCCGCCAGACTGTGGGGCCGTTGATCAACTTTTTGACGATGTCAGGCAACACCGTCACCGCAGTGTGCGGGAATGCGCCAATGCGCACGGTGGGCACGACCGCCCCTTGCAAGGTCGTGCCCATGGCACCCACTTCTCCCAGCACGGTCTGGCAACGCGGCATCAGCGCCTGACCATGGGCGGTGAGGGCCATGCCACGGCCTTGTCTGCGAAAGAGTTTGACCCCAAAAAGAGACTCGACCTCCTTGAGCATCATGCTCGCTGCCGATGGGGTCATGGCCAGGTGTTCTGCCGTGGCGGCCAGCGAGCCCAAAGAAGACAACAGGCTCAGAAAGCGCAACTGTTTGACTCGCAACTGATCCAGGCGTGGATGGTTCATTTGGCGGTCCCCATAGTTCAATTTTTTCTGATGATAGTGCAAGAAGATTTGTAGATTGACTGATGTTAGACACCTAGACTTGAGGCAAGACCCACTCACTGGATGCACCATGACTGCCCTGAACGAAGCCCATCTCGATCGTCGTGCCATGTTGACTGTTTTGGGCGCTGCCCTGGCTCCTGCCGCCGCATGGGCACAGGAATGGCCCAGCAAGCCCGTCAATTTCGTGGTGCCTTTTCCGGCCGGCGGCTCCAACGATGTGGTGGCGCGTTTGGTCGGTGAATGCCTGCGCAAACGCTTGGGGCAGAGCGTGGTGGTGGACAACAAGCCTGGTGCCAACGGAGCATTGGGTGTAGAGACCACGCTGCGGGCACCGAAAGACCACCACACCTTCATGGTGGCCTCCGATTCGGTGTCGCTGCTGCCCCTGTTTCGCAACATGCCTTGGGATCTGGCCCGCTCTTTCATCCCCATCGCGGTGCTCTCCTTGCAGCCCATCGTGGTGGTCTCTGCCCCATCCACAGGCCTGAAGACGATTCAAGACCTGCAGGCGCGTGCCCGCGGCAAGCCAGACCAGGTTTCCTATGCCAGCTCCGGGCAAGGCTCGATCCAGCACTTGGTGGGTGAGCTTTTCTCCCAGAACCTGGGCGTCAACCTTTTGCACATCCCCTACAAAGGCGGCGGTCAAGCCGTCAATGACGTGATCGCTGGACAAGTCGCGGTGGCGGTGCTGGGTGCAGCGGCAGTGCTGCCGCACATCAAGTCGGGCAAGCTCAATGCGCTGGCCGTGAGCACGCGCCGCCGGTCCATCATCTTGCCGGACACCCCGACCCTGGCCGAAAGCGGTGCCGGTGACATCGACGTGCCGCAATGGTCGGCTTTGTTTGCCACCGAAGGTACACCAGCTAACGTGCTCCAGACCTTGCGCCGAGGCGTGGACGAGTGCCTGACCGATCCGGGCCTCAAGCAGCAATTGCTGGGCTTGTCCATGGAGACCGTGGCCTTGTCGCCAGAGGCGTTCCAGCAGCGCATAGCCCAAGACCGTGAGCGCTGGGGCCGCCTGATCAAAGAACGCAAAATCGCCATGGAGTGAACATGCCAGTCACAGCAAAAAAACCGCACATTGTTTTGGTTCTGGCCGACAACCTGGGTTGGGGCGAATTGGGTTGTTATGGCGGTGGAGCCCTCAGGGGCGCCCCCACGCCGCGCATCGACGCACTGGCTGAAGAGGGCCTGCGGTGCCTGAACTTCAACGTCGAGAGCGACTGCGTGCCAACGCGCTCAGCGCTGATGACCGGGCGTCACCCGATTCGCACGGGGGCACTGCAGTCCGTTCCGGCTGGATTGCCGCAGGGCATTCATCCGTGGGAGCGAACGCTGCCCCAGGTTCTGAAGCAGGCCGGTTACGCCACCGGAATGTTCGGCAAATGGCACCTGGGTGATCGGGAAGGTCGCTACCCGCACCAGCGGGGTTTTGACGAGTGGTATGGCATACCCCGTACCAGCAATGAAACCCTGTTCACGCAGGCACCTGGCTTCGACCCGAGCGTCGTGGACGTGCCGCAAGTCATGGAAGGTCTGGCCGGTCAGCCCGCCCGCAATGTTGCCGATTACGACTTGGCCAAGCGCCGCCTGATCGACAGCGAGTTGACCGAGCGCTCCATTGACTTCATGCGCCGCCATGCCCAGTCTGCACAGCCGTTTTTTCTGTATGTCCCATTGACCCACCTGCACTTTCCCACCCTGGCTCACCCAGACTTTGCTGGGCGCAGTGGGGTGGGTGAGTTTGCCGATTCGATGATGGAAATGGACCATCGGGTGGGGCAACTGCTGGACGCCGTGGACGAACTCGGTATCCGCGACGACACGCTCTTCATTTTTGCCAGTGACAACGGCCCGGAATTTCGCAGGCCCTGGCGGGGGACTGCAGGACCGTGGTCAGGCACTTACCACACTGCCATGGAGGGCGGCCTGCGGGTGCCGCTGATTGTGCGGTGGCCAGGCCAGGTGGCCCATGGCAGGGTCAGCGACGACATCGTCCACGTCACGGACCTCTACACCACCTTGGTTCACGCTGCCGGGGCCACACTGCCCGATGATCGGCCCATAGACGGGGTCAGCCAATTGAGCTGGTGGACGGGTGCCCAGCCGACTTCGGCCCGAGAAGGTTTTCTGTTCTACATCAAGACCGAATTGCGGGCTGCCAAATGGCGTCACTGGAAATTGCATTTTGTGTTTGAGCGTGAACCCAACGAGGGCACACGTCATCTGGAAACCCCCTGGCTCTTCAACATCAAACGCGATCCCAAAGAAGAAACCGATGCCGCCATGGACGACGGCTGGGTTCGCGGACCCATGCGCCGCATGGTCATGGCCTTTGAGCGCTCCTTGCGCGAAAACCCGCCCATTGTCCCGGGTGCGCCGGACGAATTTGACCCGGCCCGCGCAGACAAGGCGCGCTGAGGCGCAGCCCCTTGCGGGCCGCGCTGAGCGGGGGTTTCAATCGATCCCGGCGCTCCAGCGGTTGTCCCAAGTTTTTTCAATCTGACGCCGATCACGTTTGGTGGGGCGACCTTGCTCGATGCTCAGAGCAGGCTCTCGGGCCAAGCGGCTTTGCTCAGCCGATTTTTGGCGGGCTTCGAGGCTTTCCGGGGTTTCCGCGTACAGCAACTGGGCCACAGGGGCCGGGCCGCGCACGCCACTCAAGCCCTGCACCAATACTGTTCTCTCGACAGCGCCTTGCCGCAGACATACGGTGTCGCCGACCTTGACCTCTTTGCTGGGCTTGGCGTCTTGGCCGTTGATCTGCACGCGGTTTTTGCCAATTTCATCGCTGGCCAAGCTGCGGGTTTTGTAAAAACGAGCCGCCCACAGCCATTTGTCGATGCGCAAGGCGTTCATCTGGACTCCGCAAACAAGGCGCTTTGAGGACTCAGGCCATCTCGCACATGCGGGTAGCGCAGATGGATGTTCAGCTCCCGCTTCATACGGGTGTTGTCGATGCGCCGTGATTCGCTCATGAAGCTCAACAGCATCAAGGGCAGTGCGGTGTTGGCGTCATGGCGTGAAATTCGGGGGGGCTTGGGCAGACCAAACAGGCCTGCGGCCAGGTCGAAGTAGTCGCCCATTTTCAGGTCGGTGTCGTCGGTGACGTTGACCACGCGTTGAGGCTTGCCCCGCCACAGAGCAGCGGCGCAGGCACGGGCCAGATCGTTGGCATGGATGTGGTTGGTGTACACGTCTTCTTTGGCCACCAACACGGGCGTGCCGCGAAGCAAGCGCTCCCGCGGCGTACCGCCTTCGCGGTCGGGGGCATAAATGCCGGGTATGCGCAAAATGCTCACACGCACACCGCTGCGCCCCAAAAAGCGCATCAGGTTCTCGGCATCGACCCGGCGCTGGGCTCGGGGGGTGTGCGGGTTCACGGTCCGCGTTTCGTTCACGCGTTGGCCGCCGCAGTCACCGTAAACCCCGGTGGTCGAGCCATAGACCAAAGCTTGTGGGGCCGAACGCAACCGCAAAGCACGCACCAAAGCCAAGCTGCGCGGGTCGCTATCCGAAGCACCTTGGCGGTCGGTGGGCGGTGGCGCCAAATGAATCACCCGATGCGCGATGCCGGCCAAGCGTTTCAAACTGGTTGCATCGTCCAGATTGCCTTGCAAAGGGGTGATGCCGCAGGCCCGCAGCAAGCGTACACGTTCGGGCGATGAGGTCAGCGCCATCAGGCGCATTCGTTGGCTTTGTGGCGCACCCAATTGGCCTGCGGTGCGCAAGCCCACATCGCCACAGCCCACGATCAAGACACGCTGACGGCGAAAGCGGGCAGGCAGTGCGCCCAAGGGGGTTTGGTTTGAAGGCAAAATCAGGGGTTCCGGGTCACATTCACGCCCTCTAGGATACCCAAAAGATGAGCTTTCAAATTTCTGTGCAGCCCAGTGGCCGCAGCTTTACCGCCGATGGCACCGAAACCCTGCTGGCTGCTGGCATTCGCCAAGGCATTGGACTGCCCTATGGTTGCAAAGACGGCGCATGCGGTTCTTGCAAATGCAAGAAGATTTCGGGCACCGTGGTCCACGGCCCTCACCAATCCAAAGCCCTGAGCGACGAGGAAGAAGCCCAAGGCCTGGTGTTGACCTGCTGCGCCACTGCCCAAAGCGATGTGGTGCTCGAATCCAAGCAAGTGACCGCCGAAGGCGGCCTGCCCGTCAAGAAAATGCCAGTGCGCGTGGTCAGCCTGGACAAAAAATCACAGGATGTGATCGTGATGAAACTGCAACTGCCTGCCAATGACGTGATGAAGTTCCACGCCGGTCAGTACATCGAATTTTTGCTGCGCGATGGCTCACGCCGCAGCTACAGCATGGCCAACGCCCCGCACACCCTGGAAGTGGCTCCACCCACCGTGGAGCTGCACATCCGCCACATGCCTGGCGGCAAGTTCACCGACCCGGTGTTCACCACCATGAAGGAAAAAGACATCCTGCGGGCCGAAGGCCCGTATGGCAGTTTTTACCTGCGCGAAGACAGCGACAAGCCCATGGTGCTGCTGGCCTCGGGTACTGGCTTTGCCCCCATCAAGGCGCTGATCGAGCACATGCAGCACCGCGGCATCACCCGCCCGGCCACGCTGTACTGGGGCGGCCGCCGCCCAGCCGACTTGTACATGGCCGACTGGATCGAAGCCCGCTTGGCCGAAATGCCCAACCTGCGCTATGTGCCCGTGATCTCGAATGCCGAAGCCGATGACCAGTGGACAGGCCGCACTGGCTTTGTGCACCAGGCCGTGCTGCAGGACTTTCCCGACCTGTCGGCTTACCAGGTCTATGCCTGTGGTGCCCCCATCGTGGTGGATTCGGCCAAGCGCGACTATGTGGCGCAAGGCGGATTGCCCGAAGAAGAGTTTTACGCCGATTCATTCACCTCTGAGGCCGACAAAGCCAAGGCCTGAATAAAAAGGACTCCCTATGCAACGCCGTGATTTTTGTTTGAGCGCCTTGGCAACCAGCTTGACCGCCCCTGCATGGGCTCAAGGCAAAACGATCCGCATCATCGTGCCCTATGCAGCAGGCGGCCCGATCGACGTCACGGCACGCGCTTTGGCCGAACGGGTCAGAGACAGCTTGGGCACCGTGATCATCGAAAACCGACCCGGTGCCGGTGGCAATCTGGGTGCCGATTTGGTGGCCAAAGCCGCGCCCGATGGCCTAACGATTGGCATTGCGGCCACGGCCACGCATGCGATCAATCCTTGGCTGTTTGCCAAGATGCCTTACGACGCCAGTCGGGACTTCGCGCCAATCACGCAAATGCTGCGCGTGCCCAACGTGCTGGTGATGAACGCCGAAACCGCGCAGCGTCTGAAGATCAACACCCTGGCAGATCTGGTGGCCTACGCCAAAGCCAACCCCGCCAAGCTCAACTTTGGCTCGGGCGGCAACGGCAGCGCTGGCCATTTGGCGGGTGAGATGTTCAAGCGGGCTGCTGGCATTTTTGCGGTGCACATCCCTTACAACGGCGGCAACCCCGCACAGCTGGCCTTGTTATCGGGGCAGGTTGACTTCAACTTTGACAACCTGGCCACGGCAGCGGCCAACATCAAGGCTGGCAAGCTCAAGGCCCTGGCCGTGACCACCGCTCAGCGCAGCAGCGCCCTGCCCGACATTCCTTCCATGAGTGAAACGCTGAAGGATTTTGAAATCGACACCTGGTGGGGCTTGGTGGCACCTGCAGCCACGCCGCGCGATGTGGTGGATCGGCTGAACAAGGCCTTTGTGGCCGCACTGCAATCGCCTGAGACCAAGACACGTTTTGGCCAGCTCTTGGCCGAGCCAGTGGGCAATACGCCCGAACAATTTGGCGCGTTCATGAAGAAAGAGCTGACGCGCTATGAAGTCGTGGTCAAGGCCAGTGGCGCCAAGGTGGATTGAGCTCACTCACCCAAGTACGCAGCGCGCACCTTGGGGTCTTCCAGCATGTCTTTGCCCACACCGGTCATGGTGATCAGACCGGAGTCCATCACATAGCCCCTGTCGGCAATGGCCAGGGCACGGCTGGCGTTTTGCTCCACCAGCAACACCGTGACGCCTTGAGCGTACACATCGCGAACCACCTCAAAAATCTTGTCCACCATGATGGGTGACAGACCCATGGAGGGCTCGTCCAGCAACAAGACTTTGGGGCGGCTCATCAGCGCACGGCCCATGGCCAGCATTTGCTGCTCGCCGCCCGACATGGTGCCCGCCAATTGGTCTTTGCGCTCGCGCAAACGCGGGAAGATGGTGAACATCTTCTCAATATCGTCTGCAATGCCGGCGGTGTCAGAGCGGATGTAAGCGCCCATTTGCAGGTTTTCGGTGATGGTCATGCGGGTGAACACACCACGGCCTTCGGGCACCATGGCCAAGCCTTGCCTGACCAAGTCCCAAGGGCCTTGGCCTTGGATGCTCTTGCCCAAGTACTCGATGTCACCGGCTTGCAGGGGCAAGGTGCCGGTGATGGCTTTCATGGTGGTAGTTTTGCCAGCACCGTTGGAGCCGATCAAGGACACCAGTTCACCTTCGTTCACGTCCAGGCTCACACCCTTGACGGCCTGAATGCCGCCGTAGCCCACTTGCAGGTCTTTGACTTTCAAAAGTACTTTGGCCATCTCAGTGCCCTCCCGTGCCCAAATAGGCTTCAATCACTTTTTCGTTTTTCTGTACTTCGGCCGGCGTGCCTTCGGCGATTTGCTTGCCGTAGTCGAGCACGGTGACACGGTCACACAAGCCCATGACCAGCTTCACATCGTGCTCGATCAGCAAGATGGTGCGGTTGTCTTTGCGAATTTGGTCGATCAACTCGCGCAGCTGCACCTTCTCTGTCGCGTTCATGCCGGCAGCGGGTTCGTCCAGCGCAATCAACTGCGGGTCGGTGGCCAAAGCGCGGGCAATCTCCAAGCGGCGTTGGTCGCCATATGAGAGCGTACGGGCCTTGTAGTCGGCGTATTTGCCAATGCCCACATAGTCGAGCAGTTCTTGTGCCCTCTGGGCAATGGCGGCTTCTTCGGCCTTGAAGCCCGGTGTGCGGAAAATGGCCCCCAGCAAGCCCGAATGGGTGCGCACATGCCGGCCCACCATCACATTTTCGAGGGCGGTCATTTCGGCAAAGAGACGGATGTTTTGGAAGGTGCGGGCGATGCCCGCCTTGGCCACTTCGTGCACAGCGGTAGGCTCGTAGGGCTTGCCTGCCAATTCAAAAGTGCCGCTGTCAGGGGTGTAGAGGCCGGTGATCACGTTGAAAAACGTGGTCTTGCCCGCGCCGTTGGGGCCGATCAGGCCATAGACCTGGCCGCGCTGGATGGTGATGCCCACGTCTGACAGGGCCTGCAGTCCGCCGAAGCGCTTGGAAATGCCTGACACATGCAGGACGGTGTCTTGGTTGGCTGTTCGGTTCATGGTCGGCTCCTTCATTTCGGCGTGAGCGATTTGCCATGCTCAGGCGAAGGCCACAACCCACGAGGCCGCATCAACATGATCACGATCATGGCCAAAGCCACGAGCAGTTGACGCAAGATGGACGCGTCCAAGCGGCCGCCAGTCATCTCCTGCAATGGGCCTGCCACATAGCGCAAAACTTCGGGCAAAGCCGACAACAAAATGGCGCCCAAAATGACGCCGGGCAAATAACCCAAGCCGCCCAACACCACCATGGCGACGATCATCACCGACTCCATCAGGCTGAAGGATTCCGGCGAGATGAAGCCTTGAAAGCCTGCAAACATGGCGCCTGAAACACCGCCAAAAGTGGCGCCCATGCCAAAAGCCAAGAGCTTGAGGTTTCGGGTATTCAGGCCCATGGCTTTAGCGGCGATCTCGTCTTCGCGAATCGCCATCCAAGCGCGGCCGATGCGCGACATTTCCAATCTGTGCGAGATCAAAATCGTCACCAACACCAAACTGAGAAACAGGTAGTAGTACAACGTGACCGAGGCGATTTCGAAGTCACCCACCATCAGTTTTTTGCCCAAATTGACACCAAAAATAGAAATGGGGTCAATTTGGTCCAGCCCCTTGGGACCGTTGGTGATATTGACCGGGTGGTCCAAATTGTTGAGGAACACCCGAATGATCTCGCCAAAACCCAAGGTCACGATGGCCAGGTAATCACCGCGCAACTTGAGCGTGGGCGCCCCGAGCAACATGCCGAATAAACCCGCCAACGCAGCCGCCAAAGGCAAGATCAGCCAGATGGACATGTGCAAGCCATCGGGAAACGTGCTGGCCATGGTGGTGAAGGTGTTGATCAGGTGCGGCGAAGACAGCAAGCCGTACATGTAAGCGCCCACCGCAAAAAAGGCCACATACCCCAAATCAAGCAAGCCGGCGTAGCCCACCACGATGTTCAGACCAATCGCCAACAGGATGTAGAGCAACGCCATGTCGGCGATGCGCACCCAGGCGTTGCCAAAACTTTGAAGAATGAGCGGCAAGACCAGCAAGCCCACGCCCATCAGGATGTATTGAGTGGTTTTGTGGATGTTCAAGTTCATGCTCATCCCCATCACGCGCGATCGGCCACACGCTCACCCATCAAGCCCGAAGGGCGAAGGGTCAGCACGATGATGAGCACGATGAACGCAAAAATGTCGGTGTAGTGGCTGCCCAGAACGCCGCCTGTCAGGTAGCCGATGTAACCCGAGCCGATGGCTTCGATCAGGCCCAACAAGATGCCACCAATGACGGCACCCGCCAAGTTGCCAATACCGCCAAACACCGCAGCGGTGAAGGCTTTGAGACCCGGCAAGAAACCCATGGCATGCTGCGCCGTGCCGTAGTTGGAGGCGTACATCACACCCGCAATGGCCGCCAAAACGGCCCCAATCACAAAGGTGGCTGAGATCACCATGTCGGGCTTGACCCCCATCAAGGCGGCCACGCGCGGGTTCTCTGATGTGGCACGCATGGCTCTGCCGAGCCGGGTGTAGTTGACCAGCCACATCAGCACCGCCAACGACACGGCCGTGACGCCCAAAATCATGATTTGTGTCGGCGTGATCACCACGCCACCCATGTTGATGGGCGTGCTGGACAGCAAAGTGGGGTAAGCCTTGTAGTTGGGCTTCCAAATGATCATGGCCAAGGTTTGCAACAAAATGCTCATGCCGATGGCCGTGATAAGCGGGGCCAACTTGGGGCTGTTGCGCAAGGGTCGGTAAGCGACTTTTTCAATGGTGAAGTTGAGTACCGCAGCCACCACGCAGGCAATCAAGGTGGCCAAAATCAAAATCACCCAGCCTGGCGAGCCGGGCATGGCATCTTGCATCATGCCGATGGCAGACCAGCTGGTCAGTGCGCCCACCATCAGCACCTCGCCGTGCGCAAAGTTGATCAGGTTGATGATGCCGTACACCATGGTGTAGCCCAAGGCCACCAAGGCGTACATGCTGCCCATGACCAGGCCATTGATGACCTGCTGCAAAAAGACATCCATTGAATCTCTCCGTGTGTTGTGCTGCGCTTAGCAGCCCACTTCGTCGGTTATTGTTGGGCACCAGACCCCGCCTTTTGGGGGAGCTCTGCGCAATAGCAAAAAACCCGCCAGTTCTTGGATGCACCGGGCGGGGTGGCGGGATTTTAGTGAAAGAAATGAGACCTTCCGAATTCAATCTGATCGGGACTTACCCTGTGGCTGAATTTTTCTTTCGCAATTCTTCGAGTTTGTCTGCGATTTTGATCTCTAGGCCCCGCCGAACCGGTCTGTAAAAACCGGGCTCAGGCATGCCATCGGGCAAGTAATGCTCGCCAGCCGCAAACCCATCTTCTTCATCGTGGGCATAGCGGTAGCCTTTGCCATAGTCCAGCTGCTTCATGAGCTGAGTCGGTGCATTGCGCAGGTGCATGGGCACCGGGCGTGTCCCGTCTTTTTTGACCCAAGCCTTGGCCTCTTTGAAAGCCTTGTAGGCGGCATTCGATTTGGGCGCGACGGCCAAGTAAATCACGCACTGTGCCAGCGTCAACTCGCCTTCTGGGCTGCCCAATCGCTCATAAACCTCGGCCGCATCCAGCGCCATGCGCAACGCGCGCGGGTCGGCCAAGCCAATGTCTTCGCTGGCCATGCGGATCAGGCGACGGGCCATGTAGCGCGGGTCTGCACCACCATCCAGCATGCGCACAAACCAATACAAGGCGGCATCGGGGTCAGAACCGCGCACCGATTTGTGCAAGGCGCTGATGGTGTCGTAGAACTGTTCGCCACCTTTGTCATAGCGACGCATGCGCTCGCCCAGCACCCGCATCAACCAAGTGTCGGTCACAGGGTCAATGGCCTCTTGTTTGGCCGCCATGGCCAAGGTCTCCAGCGTGTTGAGCAAACGCCTGGCATCGCCATCGGCGTAGGCCAACAAGCGGGCCAGCGCTTCGGGCTCGATGGCTGGAATCGCCTGAATAGCTTGCGCCCGCACCACGATGTGGCCCAAGTCTTCTTCAGTCAAGGGCTGCAACACATAAACCGCTGCCCGCGACAACAGGGCCGAGTTCACCTCGAAAGAAGGGTTTTCGGTGGTCGCACCAATGAAGGTGAACAGGCCACTTTCAACGTGTGGCAAAAACGCGTCTTGCTGGCTTTTGTTGAAGCGGTGCACCTCGTCCACAAACATGATGGTGCGCTGGGGGTGCAAGCCGGTGCGGGCGGCTTCGGCTTTGTCGACCGCTTCGCGAATGTCCTTGATGCCCCCGAGCACCGCGCTGATGCTCAGAAACTGCGCCTCAAAGGCATCGGCCATCAAGCGGGCGATGGTGGTTTTGCCCACACCGGGCGGCCCCCACAAAATGCAGCTGTGCGGCTGGCCAGACTCGAACGCCAAACGCAAAGCCATGCCATCGCCAAGCAGGTGTTGCTGCCCGATCACCTCGCCCAAGTGGCGCGGCCGCAGACGCTCGGCCAAGGGGGCATGCGGCGAGATGGTGGCGGCTTTCATGGACACCTGAACGGCATCAAGGGCGAATGATGTCGACGCCCGCTGGGGCTTTGAACACAAATTGGCTGGCGGGCAAGGCCGGATTGAGCTGAAAACCCGCAAAGGTCAGCACCGAGCGCTGGCCGAGGCTGTCTTGCACATCGAGTACGGCCAACTCTGCGCCCATGGGCGTAGCGCGCAAACCCACCATCACCGCGCGGATTTGGCCGTCCTGCGCCAAAGGCGTGGCACGCACCCACTCCAAACCATCACGGGCAGGCTCTGGGCTGAACTGGAAGTCCGTTTTGAGGGATTGCAAATCAGCCGCGGAAGTCAACAAGGCCACCGGCGTAGAGCCCAAAACCTGCTGCTGCTTACGCGCCGTGACTTGGTTCAAGTCCACATCGTGCAACCACAAAGTTTGGCCATCGGCCAACAAGGTTTGCAAAAAGGGCTTGCGGTAATCGAAACGGAATTTGCCGGGCCTTTGAAACTCAAAACTGCCGCTGGATGTCTTGCTGCGTGGCGCTTGCCCCGCACGGCTTGGCGAAGTGACCACCTGGGTGAAGTCTGCACGGCCACTGCGGGTTTGCTTGACGAACTGCGCCAACAAGTCGACACCGTCAGCGTAGACGGGCAGTGCCAAGGACAAAACACCCCATGCCATCAAACTGTGAAGACCCAAAACCCAAGCGCTGCTGCGCGTCATCGATTGACTTTTCATGCGAATCATTCAGCCCGGGCGGGCACCAAAATTTCACGCTGGCCGCTGCCGCTCATGCTGCTGACCAGACCGGCTTTTTCCATGTCTTCGACCAAACGGGCAGCGCGGTTGTAGCCGATCTTGAGGTGGCGTTGCACCAGCGAAATGCTGGCCTTGCGGTTTTTCAAAACCACCTCGACCGCTTGGTCGTACATGGGGTCTTTTTCACTGGTATCACCCTCGCCCAGCATGCCGCCGTCGTCGTCCACCGTACCGCCTTCAAGCACGCCTTCGATGTAATCAGGCTCGCCCTGACTCTTGAGGTAGCTCACCACGCGGTGAACTTCTTCGTCACTGACAAAAGCACCGTGAACGCGAATCGGAAAGCCCGTGCCTGAAGGCATGTAGAGCATGTCACCCATGCCCAACAGCGCTTCGGCGCCCATCTGGTCCAAGATGGTACGGCTGTCGATCTTGCTCGACACCTGGAACGCAATGCGTGTTGGAATATTGGCCTTGATCAAACCTGTGATGACGTCCACACTGGGGCGCTGGGTTGCCAAAATCAAATGGATACCGGCAGCGCGAGCTTTTTGGGCGAGGCGTGCAATCAGCTCTTCAATCTTCTTGCCCACCACCATCATCAGATCGGCCAACTCATCGATCACCACCACAATGTGCGGTAGGCGCTTGAGCGGCTCGGGATCATCGGGCGTCAGGCTGAAAGGGTTGTAGATGAACTCCTCTTGGGCGGTGGCTTCGTCGATCTTGGCGTTGTAACCGGCCAAGTTGCGCACGCCCATCTTGCTCATCAGCTTGTAGCGTTTTTCCATCTCAGCCACGCACCAGTTCAAGCCGTGCGCGGCCTGCCGCATGTCAGTGACCACCGGCGCCAGCAGATGGGGAATGCCTTCATAAACCGACATCTCCAGCATCTTGGGGTCGATCATCAACAGGCGCACATCGCGCGCTTCTGCCTTGTAGAGCAGCGACAAAATCATGGCATTGATACCGACCGACTTGCCCGAACCGGTCGTGCCAGCCACCAGCACATGCGGCATCTTGGCCAGATCGGCCACCACCGGGTTGCCAATGATGTCTTTGCCCAAGCCCATGGTCAGCATGGACTTGGCCTCGTTGTATACCTGCGAGCCTAAAATTTCGCTCAATTTGATGGATTGGCGCTTGGCATTGGGCAACTCCAGCGCCATGTAGTTTTTGCCTGGAATGGTCTCAATCACCCGGATCGAGACCAAGCTGAGCGAACGCGCCAAGTCTCTGGCGAGATTGACCACTTGAGCGCCTTTGACGCCCGTTGCCGGTTCGATTTCGTAACGCGTGATCACCGGGCCAGGCGCAGCAGCCACCACACGCACCTCGACGCCAAAATCCTTGAGCTTTTTCTCGATCAGGCGGCTGGTCATTTCTAACGTTTCGGGTGACACCGTCTCTTGGCGGATCGACAAACTGTCGAGCAAATCCACTTGAGGTAACTTGCTGTCGGGCAATTCGTTGAAAAGTGGTTTTTGGCGCTCTTTGACCACGCGTTCACTGCGCAGTACTTCAGTGACTCCGGGCTCAATGACCATGGGGGCTGGGGACTGAGCCATCAAGGGCACGGGCTCCAGATCCAACTGACCTTCGGGGGCGATGACAGGGTCCATGTCCCACCGAGGCTCAACCGCCTGAACTGAAAGCGATTTTTCGCGCTCGCGCAAAGCCCGCTGACCCAAAGCCAAGTCTTCTTGGATTTCGCGCTTGACGTTTCTGGATCGGATCAAGCCATCGATCCGGGAGCCCAAAGACTCGGCCAGCTCGCCCCAAGAGAAACGAAAAACCCAAGACACACCCAACACCACCAACGAGAGACTCAGAACGGCGGCGCCCGTGAAACCCAACCAGCTCTCGCTGATCGAACCCATCCAATAGCCCAACACACCACCGCTGTGGCCTGGCAACAAGGGCTCGAGCCGGTACAAACGTGCCCACTCCAAGCTGGCGCTGGCGGTCAGCAGCAACACCAGTCCGGCCCAAAACGTCCAGCGGCTTTGACGCCAACCTGCAGATAAATTTAGGGATTCATCCTGAGCTGGTCCGCGCATCCAGCGGGCAAAACCTGAGAGCCACACCTGTGCGCCAACCATCAGACACCACCAAGCTGAAAACCCCAGACCAAAAAACGCCAAGTCAGACAGCCATGCGCCTGCACGGCCCACCCAATTGCGCAAACCCTCACCTTGGCCCGATGTGGACCAAGCGGCATCGCCCGGGTGGTAAGTCAACAAAGACAACAGGGCCAACACAAGCAACACGCCACCCAGCAACAAGCCAATTTCTTGCGCGAACCGCGACCAGAACGATGCAGGCGCGTCGGGCTCTCGGCTTCGGGCCGTCGGGTTGATCAGAGTGTGGAGTGAATAGGTCATAAATTAGCCGCCAAGCTTACCCGATCGGGCATGGATTTCGCCCACAACGTCTGAGCTGTAAGCCCCCTGACCCACCTGACTTTGGTGGTTTCTTACAATGAACGGTGTCGCAACCCTTTGTTTGTTGCGTTTTTTCACGATTTCCCTAGCCGATTGCCCAATATGTCCGCCTCTAACAAGCACGCCAAAGTTTTGATCCTGGGCTCTGGCCCTGCCGGTTACACCGCCGCCGTTTATGCAGCCCGCGCCAACCTCAAACCCCTGTTGATCACCGGCATGGCCCAAGGTGGTCAGCTCATGACGACTACCGACGTGGACAACTGGCCAGCCGACGCGCATGGTGTGCAAGGCCCCGATCTGATGCAACGGTTTCAGGAACATGCCGAGCGCTTCAACACCGAAATCATTTTTGACCACATTCACACCGTCAAGCTTGAGCAGCGCCCTTTCACCCTGATCGGTGACAGCGGCACTTACACCTGCGACAGCCTGATCATCGCCACGGGCGCCTCGGCCCAATATTTGGGCTTGCCCTCAGAGACCGCCTTCATGGGCCGTGGCGTGAGTGGCTGCGCCACCTGCGATGGTTTTTTCTACCGCGATCAGGTCTGTTGCGTGGTAGGGGGTGGCAACACTGCCGTTGAAGAAGCCCTTTACCTCTCCAATATCGCCAGCCAGGTTTACCTGATTCACCGCCGCGACAAATTCAAGGCCGAACCCATCTTGGTGGACAAACTGATGGACAAGGTCGCCGCAGGCAAGATTGTCCTCAAGACCTTCCAAACACTGGACGAAGTGCTGGGCGACGCCACAGGCGTGACCGGCGTTCGCCTGAAAAGCACCGTGGACGGCAGCTTGCACGATGTCGAGCTCAAGGGTTGCTTCATCGCCATTGGCCACGCCCCCAACACAGAAATATTCCAAGGCCAACTGACCCTGGAAAACGGTTACATCGTGACGCAAAGCGGCTTGAAGGGCTTTGCGACCCAGACTTCGGTGCCCGGCGTTTTTGCCGCAGGCGATGTGCAAGACCACGTTTATCGCCAGGCCATCACCAGCGCTGGCACCGGTTGCATGGCCGCACTGGATGCACAGCGTTTCTTGGAACAAAACCAAGCCTGATTTCTGGTTATAATCCAAGGCTTTGCTGCTTCTGCCCCAGCTTTTGCTGGGGATCACAGGCACAGCGATCTGGGATACCGCCACCCATCTTGGCGAGGTGAGGCTGGAGCGCCAAGCCCCATGCGAATCTGCATGAGGCACATCGGCACCGGCTGTTTTAAAAGTATCGGAGTGTCCACATGGCACGCGTTTGCGACGTAACGGGCAAAGGCCCAATGACGGGAAACAACGTTTCCCACGCCAACAACAAAACCAAGCGCCGGTTCCTGCCGAACCTGCAATACCGTCGTTTCTGGGTTGAGACAGAAAACCGTTGGGTGCGTCTGCGCGTTTCCAGCGCCGCTCTGCGCCTGATCGACAAAAATGGCATCGATGCCGTGCTCGCAGACCTGCGTGCACGCGGTCAAGCCTAAACCCAGAACATTAGGAGTCATACACCATGGCAAGCAAAGGCGGACGCGAAAAAATCAAGCTGGAATCCACAGCTGGAACTGGTCACTTCTACACGACCAGCAAGAACAAGAAAACAATGCCCGAGAAGATGTCGATCATGAAATTCGACCCCAAAGCTCGCAAGCACGTTGAATACAAGGAAATCAAGCTGAAGTAATTCGGTTTGTGTTTCTTCAAAAAACCCGCCTCTGGCGGGTTTTTTTATGGTCAGTGGCTACCTTCAGCCCAAGTTTCTAGCCCCACCGAACAGGGATCAGCGAGCGATTGGAGTCCATAAAAAAAGGCCCGAAGGCCTCTCAATGATAAAAAGGGCCCGAAGGCCCTTTTGCTGAGCATGGCGATAAAGCTCAGGCCGTTTGCCGCACCGCACGCAATTTGACAGAGAAATCGCGCAAAGCCGCGATACCGCTTTCCTCGGCACTGCGGCACCAGGCTTGCAGGTCAGCCGCCAATTGCTCGCGCGAGTGCGAGGTGTTGAGCCAAATCTGGCTGAGCTCTTCGCGCATATGGACCATCTTGTCGAGCACCGGACTGGCGGCACGGGCGAGTTGGAGTTGTGCCTGAGCAGAAGCAGGGACCTTGGCGGCGTCGCGATGCAACCAGCGCTTGGCCGTTTGCAGCGCATCGGCGTCGAGCTTGAGCTTGCTGGCCTCTTCTTGCATCACAGCGCGAACATTGCGTGCGTAACCGGCCATGACTTCGTAACGGTTGGCAATCAAGGCTTCGAGGGTTTTCTCGTCGGCCACAGGGCGAATGTCGCCATAAGCCAAACGAGGCGGTGTCTTCTTGACCGTCGCCAAACCCAAATTTTCGAGAATGCGGATGTACAACCAACCGATGTCGAACTCGTAAGGCTTGACCGACAACTTGGCCGAGGTGGGGTAAGTGTGGTGGTTGTTGTGCAACTCTTCGCCACCAATCAGGATGCCCCAAGGCGAAATGTTGGTGCTGGCGTCGTGCGCCTCAAAGTTGCGGTAACCCCAATAATGCGCTGCACCGTTGATGATGCCTGCGGCAGTGATGGGGATCCATGCCATTTGAACAGCCCAGACCGTGAGGCCCAAGAAACCGAACAAACTGACGTTGATGATCAGCATCAGCGCCACACCTTGCCAAGAAAAAGGGGTATAGAGGTTGCGCTCAATCCAGTCGTCGGGCGTACCGTGGCCAAAACGCTTGATGGTGTCGAGGTTTTTAGACTCTTTGCGGTACAACTCAGCGCCCGTGAACAAGACGGTTTTGATCCCGTGCACATGGGGGCTGTGGGGATCTTCGGCTTGCTCGCACTTGGCATGATGCTTGCGGTGAATGGCCGCCCACTCTTTGGTCACCTGACCGGTGGTCAACCACAGCCAAAACCGGAAAAAATGCGAAGGAATCGCGTGCAAGTCCAAGGCACGGTGGGCTTGGTGACGGTGCAAGAAAATCGTGACACTGGCGATGGTGATGTGGGTCAACGCCAATGTGATCAACACCATTTGCCACCAAGCCAAATCGAACAAGCCGTGGCCCATCCAGTGAATCACCGCATCCAATAAAGCCCAGTCAGGCAACAACATGAATTTGTCTTTCTAATCACGCCCCAATTGAGGCAATCTGACGATTTTATGGTTTTCAGAGGAAAAAAGACAGCACTTTCAGACTGTCAAAAGCCTCATTACTACCAAAGACGTTACTTTTTTACCCATGAAGCTGCAAAAAAACCGTCGGTGGCATGGCGATGAGGCCAAAGCCTCAAAAACCGCCCGGCAGGCACGGCCTGAACCTCAGCTTCGCCAGACACCTCGGTTGAGCACAGATCTGCGGCATTGGGCACTTTGAGGCGTTCCAACTCTTGGGCCACGTTGAGGGGCACAAAGTCTGGGTTGGCAGCGCTGAAAGCCAGAGCGATCCGTTCGTTTTCTTCGGGCAAGACGCTGCAGGTGGCATACACCAAGCGTCCGCCCGACTTGACCATGCGCGACGCGCTTTGCAAGATGGCCAGTTGCTTTTCGGTCAACTCTTGCACGGCTTGGGGTTTTTGACGCCACTTCAAGTCGGGGTTACGGCGCAAAGTGCCCAGGCCCGAGCAAGGTGCATCGACCAAGACGCGGTCGATCTTGCCCGACAGGCGTTTCACGCGGTCGTCACGCTCGTGGGCAATGGCCGCTGGGTGCACATTGGACAAACCGCTTCGGGCCATGCGGGGTTTGAGTGCGTCCAGGCGATGGCCTGAGACGTCAAAGGCGTACAAACGGCCGGTGCTGCGCATGGACGCACCCAGTGCCAGCGTTTTACCGCCTGCGCCAGCACAAAAGTCCACCACCATCTCGCCCCGGTGCGCATCGACCAGCAAAGCCAGCAATTGCGAGCCTTCGTCCTGCACCTCGATGGCCCCCCGGGTGAAAGCGTCGGTTTTTTGCAAGGCAGGCTTGCCTTGCAGGCGCAGACCCCAAGGCGAGTAAGGCGTGGGTTCGGAGGCGATCCCCGCTTGCGCCAGCTCTTTTTGAACCTCGTTGCGTTTGGCGTTGAGCATGTTCACGCGCAAGTCCAGGGTGCCGGGTTGTTGCAGATGCTCGGCCAGGGCCCAAAAGTCGTCGCCCAATTGGGCTTGCAGGGCTTGGGCCATCCATTCGGGCAGGTTGTGTCGGTGCGGTGCCATCATGGCTTCAGCCGGAATGGCGTCGCAGGTGGCCAGCCACTTTTTTTCGGTGTCGTTGAGGGCTGAAGCCAGAAAATCGCGTGGGCCAAAAAAGCCCAAAATCGCCAGTTTTCGCTCTTTGGGGCCGGAACCAGAACGGGCCAATTGCTCAAACAGCAGTTTTTTACGCAGCACCGCAAAAGCGGTTTCGGCCAGGGTGGCACGCTCACGGGGGCCCAAGGCGCGGTGTTCGCGGAAATAGCGCGACACCACGGCGTCGGCAGGGTGTTCAAATTGGAGGACCAGCCTGACCAAATCGGCGCAGGCGTCTAAAAGGGCTTTTGGATGCATAGGGGTGCATTGTCCCATCCCCGACCCTTTGACAGACACACTTCACAGGAAAGACATGTCAGAACCGCTGCCACCGATGATCGAAACGCCCAAAGGCCTGTACCGCCATTACAAGGGCGGCCAATACCGCGTGCTGGGCACCGTGCGCCACAGCGAAGACCTGCAACCCATGACGCTCTACCAAGCGCTGTATGGCGAACAAGGCTTGTGGGTCAGACCCGCCGCGATGTTTGCCGATGTGGCCGAGTTCAACGGACAAGTTCAGCCGCGCTTTACCCGCATTGGGGACTGAGCCAACCAAGCCGCCACGGCTTGCGGATAAATCAGGTGCTCTTGGCTGAGCACACGCGCCGCCAAAACGTCTGCCGTGTCATCCAGCAGCACGGGCACCACCGCTTGCGCCAATATGGCGCCATGGTCCAACTCGGCCGTGACTTGGTGCACCGTGGCTCCGGCAAAGCGGCAACCGGCATCGATCGCGCGCTGGTGGGTGTTCAAACCCGGGAAAGCGGGTAACAAAGAGGGGTGGATGTTGAGCAAACGCCCAGCATAATGGGTCACAAAATCAGGGGTCAGGATGCGCATGAAACCCGCCAGCACCACCAAAGCGGGCGCATGCCGGTCGATCTCGGCCATCAAGGCGGCATCAAAATCTTCGCGGCTGGCAAAGGCCTTATGGTCCAGCACGGAGGTGGCCATACCGTGTTCTTGGGCAAAGGGCAGGCCCTGGGCATCGGCCCGGTTACTCAGCACGGCAACCACCCGGGCGTTCAGCCGCTCGGCCCAGCGGCCCTGTTCAGCGGCGCGAACAATGGCGGCCATGTTCGAACCTGAACCAGAAATCAAAATAACGATGTTTCTCATGAAGGTCTGAATTATCTCTGCAGCCCTTGTGCACCACGGCATTTGTCGCACCAAGGACAAGCCAAAATGGCTGGCGCATGATAAAAAGCACGACCGTTTGATTTTGAGAGAACATCCCATGGATTTGGCATTCACCCCCGAAGAGCTCGCCTTCCGCGACGAGATCCGCACCTGGGTCAAGGACAACTTGCCCACCGACATTTCACAAAAAGTGCACGCCGCCATGCGCCTGACGCGTGAGGACATGCAGCGCTGGGCCAAAATTTTGGGTAAAAAAGGCTGGCTGGGCTGGGGTTGGCCGACGCAGTTTGGCGGCCCGGGCTGGACCGCTGTACAAAAGCATTTGTTCGAAGAAGAATGCGCTCTGGCCGGTGCGCCTCGTGTTGTGCCTTTTGGCCCTGTGATGGTGGCTCCGGTGATCATGGCCTTTGGCAATGTCGAGCAGCAGCAGCGCTTTTTGCCCGGCATCGCCAGCGGGGAAGTCTGGTGGAGCCAGGGTTATAGCGAGCCGGGCTCTGGCTCGGACTTGGCGTCCCTGAAAACCCGCGCCGAGCGCGTGGGCGACAAATACATCGTCAACGGCCAGAAAACCTGGACCACCTTGGGCCAGTACGGCGAGTGGATCTTCTGTCTGGTGCGCACCAGCACCGAAGGCAAACCACAAACCGGCATCTCCTTTTTGCTGATCGACATGAAGTCGCCCGGTATCACCGTGCGCCCCATCAAGCTGCTGGACGGCGAGTGCGAGGTCAACGAAGTTTGGTTTGACAACGTCGAAGTGCCCGCTGCAAACTTGGTGGGCGAAGAAAACAAGGGCTGGAACTACGCCAAGCACCTGCTCGCCCACGAGCGCACCAACATCGCCGATGTGAACCGCGCCAAGCGCGAATTAGAGCGCTTGAAGCGCATCGCCAAGGCCGAAGGCGTGTACGACGACCTGCGCTTCCGCGACGAAATCGCCAAGCTCGAAGTGGACATCGTGGCCCTGGAAATGCTGGTGCTGCGTGTCCTGTCGGCCGAAAAGTCGGGCAAGAACTCGCTCGACATCGCAGGCCTCTTGAAGATCAAGGGCAGCGAAATTCAACAGCGCTACACCGAGCTGATGATGCAGGCCGCTGGCCCCTTCGCCCTGCCCTTCATCTTCGAAGCGATGGACGCAGGTTGGCAAGGCAACTTCCCAGGCGGCGTGGTGGCCAATGCGCCGCTGGCAGCCAACTACTTCAACATGCGCAAGACCACCATCTACGGCGGCAGCAACGAAGTGCAACGCAACATCGTCGCTCAGACAGTTCTGGGTTAAGGAGACACACATGGATTTCGATTTTTCTGACGACCAAGAACAACTGCGTGACGCGGTGCGCAAATGGGTGGACAAGGGCTACGACTTTGACCGCCGCCGCGCCATCGTCGGCGCAGGCGGTTTTGACCGCGCCGCTTACGGCGAAATGGCCGATTTGGGTTTGACTGGCCTTTACGTGAGCGAAGACCACGGCGGTATGGGCATGGGCCCCACTGAAGCGATGGTGACCATGGAAGAACTCGGTCGCGGCATTGTGCTCGAACCCCTGACCCAGACCCTGATCTGCAGCGCCACACTGCAAACACACGCACCGGCAGCACTGCAAGCGGCGTGGCTGCCGCGCATGGCGGCAGGTGAAGCCATCGTGGTGCTGGCCCAGCAAGAGCGCGGTGCCCGTTACCAACTGAACCGCTGCGCTGCTGTGGCCATCGAATCAGGCGGCACATGGACCGTGAGCGGCACCAAGAGCGTGGTGGCCATTGGTGACCAAGCCGACGCTTTTGTGGTACCCGCCACTGTGAACGGCCAAATCGCTCTGTTTTTGGTCGAGCGCAGCGCGAGCGGCGTGAACACCCAAGCCTATGGCACCCAAGACGGATCCAGGGCTGCCGAAGTGGTTCTGAACAAAGCTTCCGCGCAGCTGATCACGCTGAACGGCCTGAGTGCTTTAGAAGAGGCGGTGGACATCGGCATCGCATGCACTTGCGCTGAAGCCGTGGGCGTGATGGACAAGACCATGGCCATCACCGTGGACTACATGAACACCCGCAAGCAGTTCGGCGTGAACATCGCCAGCTTCCAGGCTCTGCGTCACCGTGTGGCCGATATGAAGATGCAACTGGAGCTGGGCCGCTCGATGAGCTACTACGCCAGCCTGAAGCTGCACGCACCCGCCGACGAGCGCCGCCGTGCCTTGGCCCGTGCCAAGTACCAGCTGGGCGTGTCCATGCGCTTCATCGGCCAGCAAGCGGTGCAGTTGCATGGCGGCATTGCCGTCACGGATGAGTACATCGCCAGCCACTACTTCAAGAAATTGACGCAGCTGGACATGACATTCGGCGACACTCTGCACCAGCTGGGAGAAGTGTCGGCCCGCATGCAGGAGACGGCAGGCGTGTTTGCCTGAATCGGGGAGGGCGGGACGGCGGCGCTGGCCTAGGCGCTTCGCTTTGCCACATCGCCCGACCAGCGCCGCCGTCCCGCCTGGTGGTCAAATCACCAACCGCCATCGATCTGACATTCCAACGACAAAAGGCCCCGCAAGGGGCCATTTTTCATGCTCACTCCGCCTCGCGCACCCGCACAAAAGAGGCAAAACGCGGCAAACCTGAGGGCGTAAGCTCGGGGTACCGGTAAGTGATCCAAGACCCGACAGGCGGCGGGTCTCGGCGCAGGGCGTCGCTCAAGCCGGAGCCCAAGGCAAAGCGCTGGCCCGATGGCATCTGCACCAACAAAGCCCCTGTTTGCCCTTTAAAACGCCCTTTGCCCGCTTGGTGCCCCACCACCAAGCCCTCGTCATCCAACTCGGGCTTGAACTTGAAAAGTGCATCGGTGCGGCCGCTCTGCCACAGCGCATCGGCCCTGTGCAACATCAAGCCTTCGCCGCCTTTGCGAACTGTCGCGTTCAAGAGCGTTTGCAAAGCTTCTGCGTCTTTCACCACTTGCTGGGCGACTGGTTTTAACCACGGCACTTGTGCAGCGGCCAATGCCGATTGAACAAGGCCCAAACGCTCTGTGAAAGTGCCGGATTGCCCTGGTGTGTCAAACACCCAGTAAGCCACCTCTCGCCAGGCCTCATCGTTGGGCACCGATTGACGCACCACGCCAGACAGCCGGTCAAACAGCCCTCTTGCCATCCACAGTTCACCGTCCAACGCCAGTGGGGGCAACGCCGAAATGAACCAAGCCGGTGCAAAGATGCGACGACCGCTCCGAAAGCGCAACACCTGTCCGTCCCAAACAGCACGCACACCGTCCAACTTTTCGCTGACCCCAAAACCCTTTGGAGATCGCACGGGTGACCAGGTCTGGGCCAGTTGCACCCGAACAGGCACAGGCTCTGCAGGCGCAGGCATGTTGGCTTGAGCCCATGCGACGCGCTCCAGCGCTGGAACAGTGAGCAGAGACACCAAAACCTGACGTCGCTTAACAGCCGCAGCCTCGGGCGGCTGCAAGCGCGACGAGACAAATGACCGTGTTGACATGGCGCATCTCCCAAATGGCATTGAACCCCTGAAATTGGGGTCCTTTGTTTTCAGGAAATCATCATGCTGCGCTTCCTTCGCCAGTGCAAGCCCTGCAAGTCACTGCCAACACTGGCGACGGGGCCAATGGGTCAGATCAGCATGCGCGATGTTTTGGGCACATGCGCCATCAAAAACTCCATCTGGTCACTCAGGATGCGGCGGTTGCGCAAGATGAAGTCTTCCCACAAGCTGGGCACATAGGGTGCATACAGCAGAGGCATCTTGGCCTGCTCAGGGGTTCGGCTGCTTTTGCGGTGGTTGCAAGAACGGCACGCAGTGACCACATTCATCCAGTGGTCTGGGCCTTTTTGGCTAACGGGGACGATGTGCTCACGGGTCAGCACCGATTCATGAAAATGCCCACCGCAGTAAGCGCAAACATTGCGGTCGCGCACAAACAATTTGGGGTTGGTCAGACCCGAACGCATGTCAAACGGGTTAATACGAGGCACGCCCTGGGTGCCGATGATGCTGTTGACGGTGATGATGGATTGCTGGCCGGTGAGCGCGTTGTGCCCTCCGTGAAACACGGCCACCTGCTGGCCCGCTTCCCAGCGCACCTCGTCGGCGGCGTAATGGGTGACCGCTTGCTCCAGCGTGATCCACGATTGCGGTAAGCCTTGGGCCGAGAGTTTCAAAACCTTCACAGACGCCTCCATCCAACAGTTTAAAAAACCACTGACACGAAAAGTTCCGTCTCGATCGGTCCTCATGCCTTCGGGGACAAGAATGAGGTGATCGGGCTCAGTCACAATATACCCTCTTACATTGACAAAACCGTGAAAGCTGCCCATTGGCCAGAGCCGCGGTTAGACAACACCAGCAACATGAAGGTTTTTCGCGGCTTCCATCACCCCGATCTGGCTCCCGCCTGCGCCCTGACCATCGGCAATTTCGACGGCGTGCACCGGGGCCACCAAGCCATGCTGGCGCTCTTGCGCAGCGAAGCTGCTCACCGGGGTGTGCCCAGCTGCGTCATGACCTTCGAACCGCACCCGCGCGACTACTTTGCCAAGGCACTGAGTCAGCCCGATCTGGCCCCAGCCCGCATCGCCACCCTGCGCGACAAATTGCTAGAGCTTGAGCGCTGTGGCGTGGACCAAGTGGTGGTCTTGCCTTTTGACGCCAGGCTGGCCAGCCAGTCGCCCCAAGACTTCATTCAGCAGGTGCTGGTGAGCGGTCTGGGGGTGCGCTATGTGTTGGTGGGCGACGATTTCCGCTTTGGTGCAAAACGCGCGGGCGACTACGCCATGCTCGATGCCGCGGGACAACACCTGGGCTTTGACGTGGCCCGCATGAACAGCTACGAGGTGCGCGGCCTGCGCGTGTCCAGCTCAGCCGTGCGCGATGCCCTTCACCGGGGCGACATGGCAGCGGTGCACGCCCTGCTCGGCCGCCCCTACAGCATCAGCGGCCATGTGGTGCATGGGCGCAAGCTGGGCCGCGAATTGGCCGCAACAGCCGAAGGCGCGGGCGACGGCTTTCGCACCCTGAATCTGCGGTTTTCTCATTGGAAGCCTGCGGCCAGCGGCATCTTTGTGGTGCAGGTGCATGGCCTGGCTGATCAACCCCTGAAGGGTGTGGCCAATCTTGGCATTCGCCCATCCCTGGACGCGAATGACGTCAACGGTGGACGCGTGTTGCTTGAAACGCATGCCTTCGACTGGCCTGCCCACCTGGGGGCTGAGGGGGGCTACGGTAAAATCATTCGGGTGGACTTGCTGCATAAATTACACGACGAACTCAAATACGACGGTCTGGACGCCCTGACAAAGGGCATCGCCAAAGACTGCAACGACGCACAAGCGTGGTTTGCCTCCCGCCACGGTGAAACCAGCCGCCAGACCACCCGCGACCGAATTTGACGCTCTGGCTCTCGTTCGCCGCCCTCGACAGGCTCAGGGTGAACGAAAAAACGGCCCACCCATTTCCCTTATCTCTCCGAACGGCCCGCCGCTCGGGCTGAGCTTGTCGAAGCCCTCTCGACTTGACGCACCATGACCGACAAAAGCCTGAACCCCGACACCCGCATCAACATGATGGACACCCCCTTCCCCATGCGCGGCGATCTGCCCAAGCGCGAGCCGGGCTGGGTGAGCGAGTGGAACGATGGCGGTTTGTACAAAAAACTGCGTGCTGCCCGTCAAGGCGCTCCGCTGTTTGTACTGCACGACGGCCCGCCTTATGCCAACGGCAAATTGCACATCGGCCACGCACTCAACAAAGTGCTCAAAGACATGATCGTCAAATCCAAGCAACTCGCTGGCTTTGACGCGCAATACATTCCTGGCTGGGACTGCCACGGCCTGCCGATTGAAAACGCGATTGAAAAACTGCACGGCCGCAAACTGTCCAGAGACGACATGCAGGCCAAGAGCCGCGCCTTTGCCACCGAGCAAATCGGCCAGCAGCGCGAAGACTTCAAGCGCCTGGGTGTGCTGGGCGACTGGGAGCGGCCCTACCGCACCATGGACCCGGCCAACGAAGCCGGCGAAATCCGCGCCTTCAAACGCGTGATCGAGCGCGGCTTTGTGTACCGTGGCTTGAAGCCCGTTTACTGGTGCTTTGACTGCGGCTCGTCCTTGGCCGAGTTCGAGATCGAATACCAGGACAAACAAAGCGACACGCTGGACGTGGCCTTTGAAACCGACGACGCAGCCAAATTGGCTGCGGCCTTTGGCCTCGCGTCCCTGCCCGCTGGGCAAAGCGGCTTTGCCGTGATCTGGACCACCACCGCCTGGACCATCCCCGCGAACCAAGCCCTGAACGCTCACCCCGAGCTGACCTATGCGCTGGTGCAAACCGACAAGGGCTGCCTGGTGCTGGCCGAGTCGCTGGTGGACAAATGTCTGGAGCGCTTTGGCCTGCAAGGCGGCACGGTGCTGGCCACCGCCAAAGGCACGGCTTTGGGCGGCCTGAACTTCCGCCACCCGCTGCATGATGTGGACGCGGGCTACAAGCGCCTGTCACCGGTGTACCTGGCCGAATACGTCAGCGACAGTGACGGCACAGGCTTGGTGCATTCTTCGCCCGCTTACGGCGTGGACGACTTCAACTCCTGCATTGCCAATGGCCTGAAGTACGACGACATCCTGAACCCGGTCCAGGGCAACGGCACCTATGCCGAAGACTTCCCGCTGTTTGGCGGGCTGCACATCTGGAAGGCCATCCCCGTGGTACTGGACGCACTGCGGGGCGCGGGCCGCTTGCTGTCCACCGTGACCATCACCCACAGCTACCCACACTGCTGGCGTCACAAAACGCCCGTCATCTACCGCGCCGCTGCCCAATGGTTTGTGCGCATGGACGAGGGCGAGGGCGTGTTCACGAAGGACAAAGCCCCCAAAACCCTGCGCCAGTTGGCCTTGGATGCCATCGAGCAAACCCAGTTCTATCCCGAAAACGGCCGATCGCGTTTGCGCGACATGATCGCGAATCGTCCCGACTGGTGCATCTCGCGTCAGCGCAGCTGGGGCGTGCCCGTGCCCTTCTTTCTGCACAAGGACAGCGGCGAGCTACACCCGCGCACCATGGAAATCCTGGACCAGGCCGCTGACATCGTGGAAAAAGGCGGCATCGAAGCCTGGAGCCGCGTGACGGTGGAAGAAATTTTGGGCGCTCAGGACGCGCCCCACTACACCAAGAGCACCGACATTCTGGAAGTCTGGTTTGACTCTGGTTCCACTTTCCAGCATGTGCTGCGAACCAGCCACAAAGACGCTTACGGCGTTGCCCCTTTCCATGCCGCGGGTCCTGAGGCCGATCTCTACCTTGAAGGCCATGACCAGCACCGCGGTTGGTTCCACAGCTCACTCCTGCTGGGCTGCGCCCTGTATGACCGCGCCCCTTACCGTGGCCTGTTGACGCATGGTTTTGCCACCGACGGCCAAGGCCGCAAGATGAGCAAGAGCTTGGGTAACACCGTCGAGCCACAATCCATCAACAACAAAATGGGCGCCGAAATCGTGCGCTTGTGGGTGGCCAGCACTGACTACTCGGGCGACCTGAACATCGACGACAAAATCCTCGCCCGCGTGGTCGACGCTTACCGCCGCATCCGCAACACCTTGCGCTTCTTGCTGGCCAACGTGAGCGACTTTGACCCGGCCCAAGATGCTGTACCCGACGACCAACTGCTGGAAATCGACCGCTTTGCCCTGGCCCGCGCCGCCGAATTGCAGGCTGACATCCGCGCCCACTTTGACGCTTACGAGTTCCACCCCGTGGTCTCCAAGCTGCAAATTTATTGCTCGGAAGACTTGGGTGCGTTCTATTTAGACGTGCTGAAAGACCGCCTCTACACCACCGCCCCCAAGAGCCTGGTCCGCCGCAGCGCCCAAACAGCGCTGTACCGCATCACCCACGGCATGCTGCGCTGGATGGCGCCCTTCCTGTCGTTCACGGCCGAGGAAGCCTGGAAGACTTTCGGCTCCTCCGAATCCGTCTTTCTGGAAACCTTCACCGACTTCGGCGCGGCCGATGAGCAGCTGCTTGCCAAATGGGCCCGCATCCGCGAGATCCGAGACTTGGTGAACAAGGACATCGAAAACCTGCGCACCGCAGGCCTGGTGGGCGCGTCACTGCAAGCTGAAATCACGATGACCGCGCCTGCAGCAGACCATGCCTTGTTGGCCAGCTTGGGCGCAGACATCAAGTTCGTGTTCATCACCTCCAAAGTCGCTTTGCAGGCAGGCGAAACCCTGGCTGTCCAAGTGGCTGCCAGCCAAGCCACCAAATGCGAGCGCTGCTGGCATTACGCCGATGACGTGGGCCTGGATGCCGCCCACCCCACGATTTGCGGCCGCTGCGTGAGCAACCTGCACGGCGCTGGCGAAACCCGCCACGTTGCCTGACCTTCACGCACAACCCAGACAAGGCAACTCCATGGCCAGCAGCAAAAAAACCGGCAAGGCCTCCGCCAGCAAAAGCCAAGGCTTGGTGCTTTGGCTGGGCATTGCCCTCTTGGTGCTGGTGCTTGACCAGTTCACCAAAGTGCTGGTGCTGGGTGCTTTCCAGCTGGGCGACAGCACGCCCATCACCTCGTTCTTCAACTTGGTGCGGGTCCACAACCACGGCGCGGCATTCTCATTTTTGGCGGGTGCAGGCGGCTGGCAGCGCTGGTTTTTCACCGGTATTGGCGTGGCAGCGGCCATCTTCATGGTCTGGATGCTGCGTGCCCATCCCGGTCAAAAACTCTTCAGCTTGGCCATCTCGCTCATTTTGGGCGGGGCGATTGGCAACGTCATCGACCGCTTGCTGCACGGCTATGTGATCGACTTTCTGGACTTTTACTGGGGTGCTTGGCACTTCCCGGCCTTCAACGTGGCCGATGCTGGGATCAGCGTGGGTGCAGCTTTGCTGATCGTGGATGAAATCCTGCGGGTGCGACGCGGACGCTGAACTCAGGTAAGCTCTCAGCCCTGATTGAAAAAACGGAGTCTCCCATGCCCGGATTGCTGCCCCACATTGACCCCGATGGTCTGCTTGAGTTTTCGGTGGTTTACACCGACCGTGCCCTGAACCACATGTCCAAGCGTTTTGGCGGCGTGATGACCGACATCTCGCGCATGCTCAAAAACGTCTACGGCGCCCACTCGGTCGCGCTCGTCCCCGGCAGCGGCACCTTTGGCATGGAATCGGTGGCTCGTCAATTTGCCACCGACCAGCACGTCATGGTGATCCGCAACGGCTGGTTCAGCTTTCGCTGGACACAGATTTTTGACATGGGCCGCATCCCCAAAAGCCACAGTGTGATCAAGGCCCGCCGCACCTCGGACCACGCCCAAGCCGCTTGGGTCCCGGCCCCGATCGCTGAAGTGACCGCCGCCATCGCCGCAGAAAAACCCGCTTTGGTGTTTGCCCCGCATGTCGAAACCTCGGCCGGCATGATCCTGCCCGACGACTACCTGAAAGCTGTGGCCGATGCGGTGCACGCCGTGGGTGGTTTGTTTGTGTTGGACTGCATCGCCTCTGGCGCGATGTGGGTGGACATGAAAGCCACCGGCGTGGACGTGTTGATCAGCGCGCCACAAAAAGGCTGGAGCAGCTCGCCTTGCTGCGCCATGGTCATGCTGAGCGAACGCGCCCGCCAAGCCATTGATGCCTCCACCAGCACCACCTTTGCGATGGATCTCAAAAAGTGGCTGCAAGTGATGGAGACCTACGAAAGTGGGGCTCACATGTACCACACCACTTTGCCCACGGATGCCCTTCAGCGCCTGCAAGAAACCATGTTGGAAACCGAAGCCTATGGCTTTGCCAAAGTGCGTGAAGAACAAATGGCGCTGGGCCGTCAAGTGCGCTCATTGCTGCTAGAGCACGGTTTTCCCAGTGTGGCAGCGCCCGGTTTTGAAGCCCCCGGCGTGGTGGTGAGCTACACCTCCGACCCGGACATCCAGAGCAGCAAAAAATTCTTGGCACTGGGTCTGCAAACCGCCGCAGGCGTGCCGCTGCAGTGTGACGAACCGGCCGACTTCCGCACCTTCCGCATGGGCTTGTTTGGTTTGGACAAATGGCACGAGGTTCCCCGTACTTTGCAAATCTTGAGCGATGCGCTGGAAACCCTTGCACCCAAGGCCAAGTTGGCGGCTTGATCCTGCGTTGGCACAACAAAAAACCGCTGACTGTTAAAAGTCAGCGGTTTTTTTATGGCCCGGCCCAATTGATCGGTGCCGAGGCACCGATGCCGCACATCACAGGGTGATGATGGTGCAACCCGAGGTTTTGCGGGCTTCCAGGGCGATGTGTGCGTCCTGAATTTTTGCCAAGGGGAAGGTCTGCTCGATGTGGATCTTCACCTTGCCGCTGGTCACCGCTTCGAACAAATCATCGGCCATCTCCTGGGTGTTTTCACGGGTGGTGATGTGGCTGAACAAGGTTTGGCGCGTCACGTAAATCGAACCCTTGGGTCCGAGAATGCCGGGCGCAAACGGCGCCACAGGGCCAGAAGCGTTGCCAAAACTGGCCATCAAACCAAACGGTGCCAAGCAGTCGAGTGACTTGTCCCAAGTGTCTTTGCCCACCGAGTCGTAGACCACTTTGACGCCCTTGCCACCCGTGATCTCTTTGACCTTGGCCTGGAAATCTTCGGTGGAGTAGTTGATGCAAAACTCTGCACCGTTGGCTTTGGCCAAAGCGCATTTGGCATCGCTGCCGGCCGTGCCAATCAAGCGCAGGCCCAAGGCCTTGGCCCACTGGCAAGCGATCAGGCCCACGCCACCAGCGGCGGCATGGAACAACACAAAATCACCCGCTTTCAGGCCGCCTTGGGGCAGCGTGCGCTTGAGCAGGTATTGCGCGGTCAGGCCCTTGAGCATCATGGCCGCGCCGGTCTCAAACGAGATGGCATCGGGCAGCTTGCACACGCACTTGGCAGGCATCACGCGCACTTCGCAGTAACTGCCGGGCGGCTGGCTGGCATACGCTGCGCGGTCGCCCACCTTCAGGTGCGTCACGCCCTCGCCCACGGCTTCGACCACGCCAGAGCCTTCCATGCCCAATTTGAGCGGCATGGGCAACGCATACAAACCACTGCGCTGGTAAACGTCGATGAAGTTCAGGCCAATGGCCTTATGGCGAATGCGGATCTCGCCGGGGCCGGGTTCACCCACCGTGACATCGACCAATTTCATGACTTCGGGACCGCCGTTTTGGTCGATCTGGACTGCAAGGCTCATGGGAATCTCCTTTGGGGACAATGGTTTTAGATGCGTGACTTTGCCACGAATCGTGTCACCCAGCGAAGAGCGGGGACAGATGCGCGACAGCTGGGGACAGTTTGGCGACAACGGGAAAACCCGAACATCGTTACATTGCCACATGTCCCAAAAACTCTCACCCCTGACCGCCTTGTTGTTGACGGTGCCGCCTTTGCTGTGGGCAGGCAATGCGGTCATTGGCCGTTTGGTCAGTGATTTGGTGCCGCCTGTCACGCTCAACTTCTTGCGCTGGGCAGTGGCCTTGTTCATCTTGCTGCCCTTGGCAGCCTGGGTTTTGAAGCGCAACAGCGGCCTGTGGCCACACTGGCGGCGTTTTGCGCTCCTCAGTTTGCTGGGCGTGGGTTGCTATAACGCGCTGCAATACCTGGCCCTGCAAACCTCTACCCCGCTGAACGTCACCCTGGTGGCCGCCAGCGGCCCGGTGTGGATGCTGGCCATCGGCGCTTTGTTTTTTCAGGCTCCAGTTCGCCGCGCACAAATGTACGGGGCAGTGTTGTCCATTGTGGGTGTGCTCGTGGTCTTGTCGCGGGGCGATTGGGCACAGCTGTTGGCCGTGCGGCTGGTCATCGGTGATGTGTTCATTTTGTTGGCCACAGCCTGTTGGTCTTGGTACAGCTGGATGCTGACACGCAAAGACGAACCCGAAGCCATCAGGAGCGACTGGGCGGCGTTTTTGCTGGCTCAGGTGGTGTTTGGCCTGGCCTGGTCCGGCCTGTTTGCGGGCATGGAATGGGGCCTGACCGATGCCCACATCACTTGGGGCTGGCCACTGATCAGTGCGCTGGCCTTTGTAGCCGTGGGCCCTGCGGTGCTGGCCTACCGCTGCTGGGGCTTGGGCATCCAGCGATCAGGACCCGCAGTGGCGGGGTTTTTCGCCAACCTCACGCCGCTGTTTGCAGCCATCTTTTCAGCCGCCTTTTTGGGTGAGCTGCCGCAGCTGTTTCATGCGCTGGCGTTTGCGCTGATCATTGGTGGGATTTGGGTGTCCTCAAGGCGCTGAATTGACCAGCCCCGCCTGCGCCTGCACCCACTGCACAAAGGCCGCTGTCGCACCCCGTGAGCGCTCGGTGTGGCGCACGCTCATGAAATGCACCGGGCGCACCAAGGCGGGCCAGCGCTCTGCGCCCAACACCACCAACTCGCCTCGCTCGATTTCGCGGGCGGCCAGGCGCGTGCTCTCCAGCGCCACCCCCAAGCCATCGACCGCCGCTGCAATCGCCATGGCCGCACGGTCAAAAGAGGGCCGAGGCCCCACGGGCATGGCCAGCTCATGAAAGGCAAACCACTGTGGCCAACCCACGGGGCTCAGCTGCGAATCGATCAAAGGCCAACGGGCCAGCAGTTGCTCAGGCGACTCATCGTGTTCCAGCAGGTGCGCGGCCACCAGCGGGGCGATGTGCTCGTCGCCCAAGGCACAGACATCGAGCCCCGCGCTGTGGCGTGGCGGGCCGTAGGCGATCGAGACATCGATCTCGCGCTGCGCCCCCAAATCCAGCGGCTCGGCCCCCGTGGTCAAACGGATGTTGACCGTGGGGTGCAAGGCCATGAAGCTGGGTAAGCGCGGGCCCAGCCACTTGAGCGCCAGACTGGGCGCGCAGTGCACCGCCAGCACCTGGTCCTGCGTGGGCAACTGCACCTCGGCGCAACTGGCTTCGAGGGCGCCAAACAAACGATCCAGGCTCTCAAACAGGCGCTGCCCCTCCCGCGTGGTCTGCACTTGGCGATGATGGCGCTCAAACAGCGCTCGGCCAAAGTACTTTTCCAAGTCGCGGATCTGGTGGCTGATGGCCGAGGGCGTCAGGTGCAGCTCTTGCGCGGCCAAGGCAAAACTCTGCAGCCGGGCGGCCGCCTCGAAGGTGCGCAAACGGGCCAAAGGCGGAAGATTTCTCATGCAAGTGATTTTCAGATGAATTGAATTCATGTTTCCATGAGCATTCACCGTTTGTCAAGGCAGCCCCATTCGGGCCAATATTGGGTTTCAAGCCCTTTCGTTTTCAGGACCCCCCGTGACCACCAACCAATTCCTGCCCTCAGAACACCGCTTTGACCCCCTGACCGAGCCCAAGGTGTCGATTTACCAACCCGATCAAGCCGGTTTGCTGTTCCCGGGCATCCCCACTTTTGACAACCATGCCCAGCACCGCCAGTACCTCAAAGAGCGCCTGGCCGGGGCTTGCCGGGCCTTTGCCCGCGCCGGGTTGGACTACGGCTTTGCCGGGCACCTGACCATCCGCGACCCCGAACGTCCGCACCTTTACTGGACCAACCCCATGGCGGTGCACTTTGCGCAGGTCAAGGTGTCCAACCTGATCCTGGTGGACCACCAAGGCCAGGTGATCGAGGGCGACTACGCGGTCAACCGCGCGGGGTTTGTGCTGCATGCCGCTGTGCACGAAGCGCACCCCGACATCTTGGCCATGTGCCACGCCCACACGGTGTACGGCACGGCCTTCGCCTCGCTCGGCCAGCCCCTGCTGCCCATCTCGCAAGACGCAGCGGCTTTCTTTGAAGACCATGTGGTCATTGGCGATGAGGCGGGTCAAGTGGCGGTCGAGGTCAAGGCCGGCCTGAAGGTGGCCGATTGGTTCAAGGGCGTCAAAGCCGCCATCCACCAAAACCATGGCCTGTTCACCGCCAGCCGCCACAGCATCGAGGCCGCAGCCTTTTGGTTCATCGCGCTCGAGCGCTGCTGCAAGCAACAACTGGCCGTGATGGCCACAGGCCAAACCCCGCGCCTGGTGCCCCCAGACCGCGCCCGTTACAGCCGCGAACACGTCGGCAGCGAGTACATTGGCTGGCTGCACTTCCAGACCATCTGGAACGACCTCGTGCGCACCGAGGCGGATTTGCTGGAGTGAGGGCGAGAGCATCAACACCCCCCCGCGAACCACCGTGAACGTGGTGTACTCCTAGGGGGGTATGCACCGGTTTTTAATACGTCCCCGGATAAGCCCCACCATCGGTCAACACGTTCTGGCCCGTCATGTAAGCCGCGTGCTTGCTGCACAGGAAGGCGCAAATGGCGCCGAACTCTTGCGGGTTGCCGTAGCGGCCGGCCGGAATCTGCGCTTGTTGGATGGCGCGCATTTCCTCCACGGTCTTGCCAGCCTTTTGGGCCATGGCAGGCAAGGTCGAGCGGATGCGGTCGGTGTCAAATCTACCGGGCAGCAAGTTGTTGATGGTCACACCTTTGGCAGCGATCGCGCTGCGCGATGTGCCGGCCACAAAGCCTGTCAGGCCACTGCGGGCGCCATTGGACAAGCCCAACACGTCGATGGGCGACTTCACCGAGCTGGAGGTGATGTTCACAATGCGGCCAAAACCACGTGCGGCCATGCGGTCCACAGTGGCCTTGATGAGTTCGATGGGGGTGAGCATGTTGCAGTCGATGGCTTTGAGCCAGGCCTCGCGGTCCCAATCGCGGAAGTCGCCGGGCGGTGGGCCGCCTGCGTTGGTCACCACGATGTCGTAGTCCTTGCCAGGGCCGCCCGCCACGTTCCAGATGGCTTCACGGCCGGCTTCGGTGGTGATGTCCACGGCCACGCCGATCAACTGCACCTTGCCACCGGTTTCAATGCGCAAGTCGTCCACGGCTTTGTTCAGCACCTCGGCGCCGCGTGCCACCATGACCACGTTCACGCCCTCAAGGGCCAAGGCCCGTGCGCAACCCCAGCCCAAGCCTTTGCTTGCGCCACCCACCAAAGCCCATTTGCCTGCAATGCCCAAGTCCATGTCAATCTCCTGAAGTTGATGCGATGTGGCCCTTTGGCCGCATCACGGTTTGCGGCCCTCCGGCCGCGTGACCCAAAACACACCGCTCAGAACCAGCACGGTCCCAGCGATGATCCACATGTTAAAAGGTTCGTCCAAAATCCAAACGCCCATCATCAGCGTGGACATCGGACCGATCATGCCGGTTTGCGCCGTGAGCCCAGGGCCAATGCGCTCAATGGCCATCATCACCAACAAGACCGGTAAAACGGTGCAGACCGTGGCATTCAAAAAAGACAGCCAGAACACCGCCTCAGGCACCTGCACAGCCGTCATGGGCTGCAGGAATGCGAACTGCACGATGCAAAAAAAACACGCCACGCTGGTGGCCAGCCCTGCCAGACGCAAGGCGCCCAGACGTTGAACCAACTGGCCGCTGTAGGTCAGGTACACCGCGTAAGTGACCGCACTCAAAAAGACCAGCAATGCACCCCAAGCCGCGTGCGGCCCTGCCAGCCCGAGCTCGTGCCCAAACACCAGCAAAACGCCCGAGTAGCTCATGGCCATGGCCACGCCCTGGCGCTGAGTGATGCGCTTGTTGAACAGCAACCAACCGAGCACCAGCACGAGCGTGGGGTTGAGGTACAAAATCAGCCGCTCCAGCGAGGCGGTGATGAATTCGAGTCCCCAAAAATCCAGAAAGCTCGACAGGTAATAACCACAAAACCCCAGGCCCACCACGCCCAGCCAGTCACCTTTTGTCAAGCGCGCCTTGCCACGCCCGGCCCACCAGGCCATGAGCAGAAAAAAGGGCAAGGCAAACACCATGCGCAGCATGAGCAGCGTGACCGCATCAACGCCGTGGCGGTAAGCCAGCTTGACGATGATGGCCTTGCCACTGAAGGCGATGGAGCCTGCTGCCGCCAGCAACAGACCCGTGGTCAATTTGGAAGGCGCTTCAACCTGCATCGCTCAGCGACCGATCCGGGCTTTCACCCAAGCGAGCAACTCATCTGCTGATACTTCGGGGGTATTGGCATGATTGGCACGCACCACCCAATAGCGGCTGTCAGGGTGCGCTGGCAACTTTTGATAAATCTCGGTCGAACCCGAACCATGCAAAGGATCCAAGGTGCCAATGGCCCAAAAAACCGGCACCGACTTGCGGGAAGCCGCAGCACTCAATCCCATATTGCCCCAGCCTTGGGGGTTGAAATAACTCCACAACGATGCGGCAGAGGTTTTGACCAAGCGGCGTTGGCCTTGGTTGATATCGGTCATCTCGACCTGAGTATCGCCTTTGCCAGACTCGACCCACTGGTGAGCAGCATCCACACTGCGACGGACGTCAGGGATTTGGTAAAAAACCTCGGGCACATGGCCTGGCGCCAATGGCAATATGGCGTCCGCATCGCCCACCTGCGCCATGTAAGCCAAGGATGCATTGGCACCAAAGCTCTGCCCCCCCACAGCGACCCACTGCACACCAGATTTGCGGAATTCGGCCACAGCCTCGCGAATTTGTGCCAAAGCCTTGGTATACGACAGGTCATACAAGCGTTGGCGAGACCATGGCATCTCCAGCAGCTTGACCTGACAATGGGGTTCGAGTTTTTGAACCACGGGTTTGAGGTAAGGCGACTGGGGCATGCCCCACTTGCCGTGCATCAGCACCACGCCACATGACAGGGGCTGACCTGATGCGGCGGCACAGGCCAATGTGCCCATGCCCACCATGGCAAGGTGCAACCACCAACGCTGCATCAAAAACCCACCGCCTGACCGTCACGGCGTGGATCGCTGGCGACCTGATAACCCTGCACCGCCGGATCGCCCATGCGCCAGATGAACTGGCCTGCCCCAAAGTCTTGGTAGGAGTCGTTGATGATGTCGAGCTGGTGGCCACGTGCGATCAGCTCTTGCACCGTGCCACCGTTCATGGCGGCTTCGACGTTGATGTTCAGGCCGGCGTTGTAGCGCCAGCGCGGTGCATCGCACGCCGCTTGCGGGTTCTGGCCGTAGTCGAGCATACGCACCAGGGTTTGCATGTGGCCTTGGGGCTGCATGTTGCCGCCCATCACGCCATAGCTCATCACAGGTTGGCCGTCTTTGGTGACAAAGGCCGGAATGATGGTCTGGAAGGGGCGCTTGCCAGGCAGCACCAAATTGGCGGGGTTTTGGCCCTGCAGGTCGGTACTGAAACCGTGACCCCGGTTTTGCATGCTGATGCCATAAGTGGGCTCGACCACGCCCGATCCAAAGCCCATGTAGTTGCTCTGGATGAAGCTGATCATCATGCCGTTTTCATCGGCTGCCGTGAGGTAAATGGTGCCGCCCTTGACCGGGTTACCCGCCTTGAAGTCCTGCGCTTTTTTCATGTCGATGAGTTTGGCGCGGCTGGCCAAATAAGCCGGATCC
This sequence comes from Limnohabitans sp. Rim8, assembly GCF_943326455.1. Lineage (NCBI taxonomy): Bacteria > Pseudomonadati > Pseudomonadota > Betaproteobacteria > Burkholderiales > Comamonadaceae > Limnohabitans > Limnohabitans sp. Rim8. Next base: position 193,487 of record NZ_CALPTI020000002.1, on the reverse strand, counting down.
AGCATTTGGTCAGGTGGCAACTCCATGTAGCGCGGGTCGGCTACATAGCGGTACAGGTCGGCAAAAGCCAGCTTCATGGCTTCGATTTGCAGGTGCTGCGAGTCGGCGCTGTCCACCTTGTGGCTGGCCATGTCGAAATGGGACAGGATGCCCAGCGCGATCAAGGCCGCAATGCCCTGCCCGTTGGGCGGGATCTCGTGCAGGGTGTAGCCTCGGTAGTCTTGCGCCATGGGCTTGACCCATTCGGGCTTGAAGTCGGCCAAGTCTTTGGCGGTGATGCTGCCACCGTTGTCCTTGGCAAAGCGCTCAATCGCTTCGGCAATCTCACCACCATAAAGCGCCTGGCCTTTGGTGGCCGCAATGGCTTTGAGGCCTCGCGCCGCGTTTTTGAATTGGAACAGCTCGCCCACCTGCGGCGCACGGCCCCAAGGCAAAAAGCTGTGCGCAAAGCCGGGCTGCGACTGCAGTTCGGGCGTAGCGGCGGCCCACTTTTGTTGCACCACCACGGGGATGAGATAGCCACGCTCAGCCACCTCGATGGCGGGCTCCATCAAATCTGCAAAGGGCAGCTTGCCAAAGCGGTCGCTCAAAGCGACCCATCCGGCCACCGCGCCAGGCACCGTGACCGAATCAAAACCGCGCTTGGGTGGTGTTTTGGTCTCGGCACCGTACTTGCGGTGAAAGTAATCGGGCGTCCAGGTCGCGGGGGCCGGGCCGGAGGAGTTGAGGCCGTGCAGCTCCTTGCCGTCCCACAAAATCGCAAACGCATCTGAGCCCAAACCGCAGCTGACCGGCTCGGTCAGGGTGATGACTGCAGCGGCAGCAATGGCGGCGTCGACCGCATTGCCACCTTTGAGCATCATGCGCAGGCCCGCTTGAGCGGCCAGTGGGTGCGAGGTGGACACCACATTGCGCGCAAACAGCGGCAAGCGGGTGCTGGTGTAGGGAAACTGGTAATCGAATTTCATGTCAATCCAAGGTGATCTTGCGTTCGGTGATGATCTTTTTCCATTTGGCTGATTCGCTGGCCAACATGGTTGTGAACTGGGCAGGTGTACCGCCAATGGGCTCAATGCCAAAACGCAAAAGCTTGTCCATCACCTCAGGGTCTTTGAGCACTTGGTTGGCCGCCGTGTTGATGCGGGTGACCACCTCGGCGGGCAGATTTTTAGGACCAAAAAAACCAAACCAGGTGTTGGACTCGTAACCCGGCAAAACATCGGCGATGGCGGGGATGCCCGGTGCGAGCGCCGTAGGCTTGAGTGTGGTTACGCCCAGAGCGCGCAAGCGGCCATCGCGCACATGCGGCATGCCGGTGGGCAGGCTGTCAAACAGCACATCCACTTTGCCCGAAATCAGGTCAGGGATGGCCAGCGCTGTGCCCTTGTAGGGGATGTGCACCACGAACACATCGGCCTGCGCCTTGAACAGCTCGGCAGACAACTGCACGATGGTGCCGTTGCCACTCGAGGCGTAATTCAAACGACCGGGATTTTTCTTGGCGTAGTCGACCCATTCCTTGACGGTTTTGGCAGGCGAGTTGTTAGGCACCAGCATGATGCTGGGCGCGTTGCCCAAATGCGCAATGGGGGTGAAGTCGCGCACCGCGTCGTAGGGCATGCGCGGGTTCAGGTTGGGGCCAATCGAGTGCGTGCTGGAGGTGGACAAGAGCAGGGTGTAGCCATCGGGGCTGGCCTTGGCAGCCAGGTCGGCGCCCAAAGTGCCGCCGGCACCGGGTCGATTTTCAACCACCAAAGTTTGGCCCAATTTTTCGCTGATCTTTTGCGACAAGGTGCGGGCAAACAAGTCGGTGGCGCCGCCTGCTGGGAAAGGGACGATCAAACGCACGGGCTTGGTGGGGTAGGTCTGAGCCTGGGCCAGGCCCAAGCAAGTCAGAGAGAGCGTGAGCGCAGACAGTGCACGCAACAAATGTCTTTTTTTCATGGTGATATTCCGGACAATGACTGACGCAGCCATATGGAAAATGATTCTCTCAGAGGCCATTTGCACGCGCTGAACCCAAGTGACAAGACCATGGTCTGCACCGGCATGATGCGCACCAAAGACAACGGCCTCCGAAGAGGCCGTTGTCGCTCAGGAGCAAAGAAACATCAGTCTTCGACGAAGGCCTCTTCGCGCTTGGACTTGATCGATGGCAAGGTCACAATGATCAACAGCAGCAAGGCAACCGCCAACAAGCTGGCGGACAAAGGACGGGTCACAAAGACGCTCCAGTCACCACGCGACAAGAGCATAGCGCGACGCAGGTTTTCTTCCATCATCGGCCCCAAGATGAAGCCCAGCAGCAAAGGCGCTGGCTCCATGCCCAGTTTGATGAAGACGTAACCAATCACACCGAACATCGCCACCATCCAGATGTCCCAGGTGTTGTTGTTGGTCGAGTAAACGCCAATCGCACAGAACAACACAATGGCCGGGAACAACCAGCGGTAAGGTACCGACAGCAACTTGATCCAAATGCCAATCAAGGGCAAGTTCAAGATGATGAGCATGGCATTGCCGATCCACATCGACGCGATCAGGCCCCAGAACAACTCGGGGTTGCTGGTCATGACCTGAGGGCCAGGCTGGATGTTGTGAATGGTCATCGCACCCACCATCAAAGCCATCACCGCGTTGGGTGGAATGCCCAAGGTCAGCAAAGGAATGAACGAGGTTTGCGAAGCGGCGTTGTTGGCCGATTCAGGCGCTGCCACACCACGGATGTTGCCTTGACCAAAAGGCACTTCACCCTCTTTGATTTTGGTTTTCTTCTCGATGGTGTAAGCCGCAAAAGCCGCCAGCAAGGCACCGCCACCGGGCAAGATACCCAGCGCCGAGCCCAAAGAGGTACCGCGCAAAACGGCTGGCACCATGCGTTTGAAATCTTGTGCAGTGGGCATCAAGCCTGTGACCTTGGCGGTAAAGACTTCACGGTCTTCCGCGGGCTTGGACAAGTTGGAGATGATTTCGCCGTAACCGAACACGCCCATGGCGATCACGATGAAGCCAACGCCGTCGGTCAACTCAGGGATGTCAAAGCTGTAGCGCGCCACACCGGAGTTCACATCGGTGCCGATCAGACCCATCAGCAGGCCCAAAACGATCATGCCGACCGCCTTGATCAAAGAGCCCGAAGCCAAAACAACGGCGCCGATCAAACCCAAGACCATCAGAGAGAAATACTCGGCAGGGCCGAACTTGAAAGCCACTTCAGTCAAGGGCGCAGCAAAAGCCGCCAAGATCAAGGTGCCGACGCAACCTGCAAAGAACGAACCCATACCGGCAGCGGCCAAGGCTGGACCCGCACGGCCTTTGCGGGCCATTTGGTAGCCGTCGATCATGGTCACCACCGACGATGCTTCGCCCGGCAGGTTCACCAAAATGGCTGTGGTCGATCCGCCGTACTGGGCACCGTAATAAATACCGGCCAGCATGATCAAGGCCGCAATGGGTGGCAGCGCATAAGTGGCAGGCAACAGCATGGCGATGGTGGCCACGGGGCCCACGCCAGGCAACACACCAATCAAGGTGCCCAACAAGCAACCGATGAAAGCGTAAATCAGGTTTTGGAAGGTGAACGCCACCCCAAAACCGAGCGCGAGATTGTCAAACAAGTCCATGAATTATTTCTCCTCAACCGGTGATGAAGGTAGGCCAAACTGGGAACTGAAGCTTCAAGAGCAACACGAACGCGCAGTAGCAACCGATGGACAAAATGGTGGCCAAGATGGCCACTTCCTTGACCTTGTAGGTGTCACCCGCCAAGCTCACCACAAAAGTGGTACCAAAGATGGCCACAACCAAACCCATGGCCGGTACACCCCAACTGGGCAAACCGCCGAGCAAAATGCCAAACAGCAAGTTGCCCGCAATGATGAAGACCAAGGGCTTCCAAGCCCAAGAGCCAATCTTGTCGCCATCGGGTGTTTTGACGACCATGGCTTTGAACATGATGTAAAGGCCAATGAGGGCCAAAATCACGCCCAACAGCAAGGGGAAGAAGCCGGGGCCCATGCGTGCACTGGTGCCGATTTTGTAACCGGTGGCACCGATGGCAAACGCACCGCCGACGCAGGCGTACAGCAGTCCGGAGAAAAAGTCTTTTTGACTCTTGATGATCACGATAGCGCTCCTCTAATTTGAGTTGAGGCAATTTTGGGGGAATCTACCTGCCAAAGTGATGTGGGTTACACCTATGTCCCGGGCGTGACCAATCCATGGTTTACCCTGATATTCAAAGGCTCTCAAACCTTTGAAGAAACCGCGTCAACGGGCCAGAGGTTTGAAAACTTGGAGCCATTTGGTGGCAGGCCAGCCCCACTTTTCTTCGATGGCACGGGCCGCTTGCTCAAGGGCATCTCGGGAGGGGCGACTGGGGGTGCGTTGGGCCAAAACGATGGCATTGCCCTCTCGGGTTGGTTTGAAGGCCCAGATGGCGTCTTCTCCAAACGCCGCAGAGATTTTGGCCAAACTCTCGGCATAACTCGAAGAGCGACCGAATAAGTTGACGGTCATGATCCCGTGTGGGGTCAGCAGTTCTCGGCAATCTCGGTAAAAATCCAAGGAGTCCAACACAGGCGCAGCGGCCTCGTCGTCGTACAAGTCCACCTGAAGCGCATCCACCGTGCCCAGCCACTCTTGTTTTTGAATTTCAAGCGACGCATCGGCCAGCACCACACGCAAACGCTCGTCGTCAGGCGGCAAGCGAAACCATCCCCGACAAGCATGCAAGACGCCGGGATTCAGTTCCACGGCCGTGCAGGTCATCTTGAGTTTTTTGTAGCAAAACTTGGTGATGGTGCCCGCCCCCAGCCCCAGTTGCATGGCGTGAGCGCCCTTGACCTCCTCTGGTGGCATGAACAAGAGCCAGCCGAACATGCGCTGCACATACTCCAGCTCAATGTCATAAGGACGGTCCAAAAACATGGAGCCCTGAATCCACTCCGTCCCCAAGTGCAGGTAACGGATTTTGCCGTCTTCGGAGAAATTGACTTCGGGCAATTCGCTTTCGGCGACGGAGGATTTTTTTCGGGTCATGGTGCGTGATGTTACAGAGCGTCCAGCTTGGGCAACACGCGGCAAGCGTTGTGGCTGCAGGCCATGGCCAAATCGGACAAGGGCAATCCCCGCAACTCGGCCAAGACCTGTGCAATGCGGGGCAACTCTGCCGGACTGTTGCGCCCCTGTGCAGCACCCAGCGCCCGCTGCTCAGCGGTTTGGTAAAGCCATTGCGGCGGAATGTCAGGCGCATCGGTCTCCAGCACTACAGCGCTCAAAGGCAGCTCGCAGGCCAAGCGGCGAAGCTGTAAAGAGCGCTCATAGGTCAGCGTACCGCCAAAGCCCAGCGCAAAGCCCATGGCCACAAAGGCCCGTGCCTGCTGCTGGCTGCCATTGAAAGCATGCGCAATGCCAGAAGCCACCGGGCACAGGCGCAAGCCTTTGAGCAACAAATCGGCCGAGCGCCGCACATGCAAGATCACGGGCAGGCCATGCTTTTGGGCCAGCTTCAGTTGCCCAGTGTAAAAAAACCATTGCCTCTCGCGCATCTCGGGCGTGCACAGTTCGGGCACAAAAAAGTCCAGCCCGATCTCGCCCACGGCCACCAGCCTCCGGTCACCTGCACGTTCACGCAAGGCCTGGTCCAGCTCCATCAGATCAGATGCTTGGGCCTGCGGCACATACAAGGGATGGATACCCAAGGCGTAGGCATCGTCATGTCGTTCGGCCAGCTGCGCCACATCGGCCCAGTGGGCACGCTGTACCGCCGGGATCACGCAGCGTGTCACGCCAACCATCCGGGCCGCTTCGCGCACCAAGTCGCGGTCGGCATCAAACTCGGCCGCGTCCAGGTGACAGTGCGTGTCGATCCACATTCAGCTTTGGAAAGTTTAGACAGGCGCTTCCAACACGCCCTTGACCAGGTGCAATTGCCGGTCACAGCGGGCGGCCAGAGCTTGGTCGTGGGTGACCACCACAAAGGCGGTGTCGCGCTCGCGGGCCAGTTGCAGCATCAAGGCAAACACACCGTCGGCCGTTTCGCGGTCCAGGTTGCCTGTGGGTTCGTCCGCCAGCACGCAAGCCGGGTCGTTGACCAAAGCGCGGGCCAAGGCCACGCGCTGGCGCTCGCCGCCAGACAGTTCCGATGGGCGATGGTGCAGGCGCTCTGCCAAACCCACACGCTGCAGCCAGCCCGTGGCCACTGCAGCGGCTTGGGCACGGTCTTGGCGTCGAATCCAAAGCGGCATGGCCACGTTGTCCAGCGCACTGAACTCGGGCAGCAGGTGGTGAAACTGATAAACAAAGCCCAAGTAACGGTTGCGCCACTGGCCTTGTTCGGCTGCACTCAGCGCCGACAGCAACTGGCCCTTCAATTGCACCGAGCCTTGGGTTGGGGCGTCCAGGCCACCGAGCAAATGCAGCAAAGTGCTTTTGCCTGAACCGGAAGCGCCCACGATGGCGAGTGTCTCGCCCGCGTGCACGGCCAGATCCACGCCCTGCAACACGGTCACATCCAAACGGCCCTCGGTGAAGCGCTTGGTCAGGCCCTGCGCCTCAAGCACTACGGCGTTTTTCGTGTCATTCATAGCGCAGCGCCTCCGCCGGGTTGACCTGGCTGGCACGCCAGCTGGGGTAAAGCGTGGCCACAAAAGCCAGCACCAAGGAGATGATGGCCACCGGCCAAATGTCACTGGCCAGCGGCTCGCTGGGCATGCGGCTGATCAGGTAAATGTCGCGCGGCAAAAAGCTGGCGTTGAAGAGTGTCTCCAGTGCAGGCACGATCACATCGATGTTGAAGGCCACCAACAGGCCGAGCGCCAAACCGCTCAGGGTGCCGATCACGCCCACGGTGGCGCCTTGCACCACAAAAATACCCATGATGCTGCGCGGGCTGGCCCCCAGGGTGCGCAAGATCGCGATGTCGGCACGCTTGTCGGTCACCGTCATCACCAAGGTGCTGACCAAATTGAAAGCCGCCACTGCCACGATGAGGGTCAGGATGATGAACATCATGCGTTTTTCGACCTGAACGGCGGCAAACCAGGTCTTGTTCTGCTGCGTCCAGTCGCGCACAAAAAAGCCAGGCCCCAAATCCAGTTGAAGGTCTCGTGCCACCTCCCGCGCTTGGTGCAGGTCACGCAATTTGAGGCGCACGCCACTTGGGCCTTCCAGCCGGAACATGCGAACAGCGTCCTCGACGTGCATCAGCGCCAGCGCCGAGTCGTATTCGTAGTGACCTGAAGAAAACGTGCCCACCACACCCATTTGTTTCATGCGCGGCACCACGCCGGCAGGGGTGACCTGACCGGACGGCGAAACGAGCGTCACCGGGTCACCCCCTTGCAAACCCATGTTGTTGGCCAAGTCTCGGCCCAGCACCAGGCCGAATTCGCCGGGCACAAGACGGCCCAAAACGCCCGCTTGCGTGTCCTGCGACAGATCGCTGACCTCGGGCTCTCGGGCGGGGTCAATGCCGCGCACCAACACGCCCTTCATGTCCTCGCCCCGCGCCAGCAAGGCCTGCGCGGTCACAAAAGGCGCAGCGCCAAGCACCTGTGGATGCGCTTTCAGGCGCGCTAACAGCGCTGGCATATCGGCAACAGCCGCTGCATCCACGGCGTACACCTCAATGTGCGACACCACCCCCAGCATGCGATCTCGCACTTCTTTTTGGAAGCCGTTCATCACGCTCAACACGATGATCAGCGCCGCCACACCCAGGCCAATGCCCATCATGGACACCCCAGAAATGAAGGAAATGAAGCCGTTTCGCCGAGTGGCGCGGCCTGCACGCGTGTAGCGCCAGCCGAGCACCAGCTCGTAGGGGATGTTTTTAAAAAAAGACATAGTCCGCTATTGTGACGAATCGCTAAAGGCCACCGCCCAAGGCGCGGGTACAAAGCCTGTACCCACACAACCCACCCAGTGTTTTTACTTAAAAAGTCGCACCGGAGACGTTTTGAAACTGCGCCCGGGTCTGAAATCCAAAAGCCCCAAGCCGCATGGGGCTTCAGACCAAAAAAGGAGACACCCCCATGTACACCCGCATTGGGACACTGAGCACCTTGGCTGCTGCCACCTTGCTCAGCGCCTGCCAAACCGCCCCGATCAAAACCGCTATGCCCCCGACCTCACCCGAAGTGGTGGGTGAATTCCGCAAAGGCTCAGGCTACCTGAACGGCTACATCGACCGCAAGGAACTGCCTGACAGCCTGGCCTTGGTCCCACCCCCACCCGCCCCCGGCTCGGCCCGCCAGGCGGCCGATGTGCAGCAGCATCAGCAGACCCGGGCCCTGCGTAACACTCCGCGCTGGGAGTACGCCTTCAAGGACGTGAACCTGAAGTTTCCCGAAGCGACCGGGGTGTTCTCGTGCGCACTGGACATGCCGATCTCGCAAGAGGCCACGCCCCACCTGAACATGCTGCTGCGCCGCAGCCTGGTGGACGCGGGCTTTGCCACCTACAGGGCCAAAGACCACTACCAGCGCAAGCGCCCATTTGCCGAGTTGGGTGAAACCACCTGCTCGCCCAAGGAAGAAGCGCACCTGTCCAAGGACGGCGCTTATCCCTCGGGCCACGCAGCGCTGGGCTGGGCCTGGGGCCTGATCCTGGCTGGGCTCGCCCCCGACAAGGCCAATGCCTTGGTTCAACGCGGCCACGCCTTTGGCGACAGCCGCATGGTGTGCGGCGTGCACTGGCAAAGTGACCTGGAAGCCGGTCGCTTGGTGGGCGCTGCCACCGTGGCACGCCTGCAAGCCGACCCGGTGTTCCAGGCCCAGGCGCAGCTGGCCAAGGCCGAGATTGCTGCCGCCCGGTCCAAAGGCCTGAAGTCCAACCGCACCGACTGCACTGCCGAAGCCGCTGCTTTGAAACGCTGAGGGTTGGGCGTTGAGCCCTGAACGCTGCACGCTGAACCGGCAAACCCACCTTGCATGGGGCCTGCGACAATCAGGCCCCATGCACCTGATCATTCCCTATGCGGCCAGTCACGCCTTCACCGGCCCCGAGGTCTGGGCCGGTTGGCAGCTGCCCCATCTGCAAATCCTGCTGAGCCTGCTGCAGCGCCAGCAGGTGCTGCAAGACCCCAGTACCGCAGCACTGCACCTGCCCCACGAACGCCTGCAAGCCCAGGCCCTGGGCTGGCCGCTTGACGCCCCCACCCTGCCCTGGGCCGCTTGGCACCGGGCGCAGCAAGGCCAGGAAAACGCCGCGCCCCAAGCCTGGATGACACCCTGCCACTGGCAAATCGGCATGGACCAGGTGGTGATGGCCGACCCCGCGCATTTGCGCTTGAGCGATGAAGAATCGCAGCAACTTTTGCAAGCCATGCAACCGTTTTTGCAAGAAGACGGCCTGCAAGTGACCTGGCACAGCGCCTTGCTTTGGCACGTCCAGGGGACACTGCTGGCTGAACTACCCACCGTCTCTCTCGACCGGGTGATCGGTCAGAACGTGAAAGACTGGATGCCCCAGCACCCCGCTGCCCGGCCGCTGCAACGCCTGCAAAGCGAAATGCAGATGCTGCTGTACAACCACCCGGTGAACGACGCACGCGAGGCCCGCAGGCAGCACACCGTCAACGCCTTTTGGCTGCATGGCGCAGGCACGCTATCTGCGATCACCGCTTCCGCTGCGCCGCCCATGAGCGAGACAGTGACCGTGTCCGATGCCCTGCGGGCCAGTGCTTTGCATGGCGACATGCAGACTTGGCGGCAAGCCTGGCAGCAGCTCGATGCCACGGCCCTAGCCGATGCACTGAAACATCTGGAGGCCACCGGCCAAGTTACCCTCAGCCTGTGCAGCGAGCACACCGCCCACACCTACACCGCCGCGCCTGCCGCTTGGCACCAAAAAATAACCCGGCTGTTCAACAAACCCTCTGCTGCAGCGGCACTCCAAGCCCTCATCACCAACTGATCGCCCCATGAATTTGCTCACCCGAGATGTGCCCCCCCGGAGCGCCTGGGCGCTGGAACAAGCGGGCATCCACCCCTTGCTAGCGCGCCTGTACGCCGCCCGTGGCGTGTTGTCCAAAGACGAACTCGACGACGCCCTGAACCTGCTGCTGCCTCCCGCGGGCATGCTGGGAACGCTCGAAGCGGCCCAACTGCTGGCAGACGCCATGGCGCAAAACAAGCGCCTGTGCATCGTGGCCGATTACGACTGCGACGGCGCAACCGCCTGCGCTGTGGGCGTGCGCGGCCTGCGCATGCTGGGTGCACAACACGTGAGTTATCTGGTGCCCGACCGCGTGGTCGACGGCTACGGCCTGACCCCACCCATTGCCGAACGGGTCCACGCGCAAGGGGCGGATGTGCTGATCACGGTGGACAATGGCATCGCCAGTGTGGCGGGCGTGCAAGCCGCGCAAGCCTTGGGCCTGCAGGTGCTGGTCACCGACCACCACCTGCCAGGCAGCGAACTGCCCACCGCCGAAGTCATCGTCAACCCCAACCAACCCGGCTGCAGTTTCACCAGCAAATCGATCGCCGGTGTGGGCGTGATGTTTTACGTGCTGCTGGCCCTGCGCGCCGAACTGCGCCAGCGCGGCGTGTTTGAAGCCAGCAACCAGCCGCGCTTAGACGCCCTGCTGCCCCTGGTGGCACTGGGCACCGTGGCCGATGTGGTCAAGCTCGACGCCAACAACCGCCGCTTGGTGGCCCAAGGCCTGCGCCGCGTGCGGGCCGGGGCCTTACCGCCGGGCATGGCAGCGCTGATGCGGGCAGCGGGGCGCGAAATCGCCAAGGCCACCACTTTTGATTTTGGCTTTGCCTTGGGGCCGCGCATCAATGCCGCAGGCCGTTTGGCCGACATGACGCTGGGCATCGAGTGCCTGCTGACCGACGACGCAGGCCGCGCCGACGCGCTGGCCAAACAGCTGGATGCGATCAACCGCGAACGCCGCGTGATCGAGGGCGACATGCGCGAGATGGCCATGGAAATGGCCGAGTCGCTGTTTGACGAGGGCGACGAACCACCGCCTGCCATTTGCGTGTTCGACCCGGACTTTCACGAAGGCGTGGTGGGCATCGTGGCCTCGCGCATCAAGGACAAGCTGCACCGCCCTACTTTTGTGTTCGCAGCCAGCATCGCCCCGGGCAAGGAGCATGAACTCAAAGGCTCGGGCCGATCCATTGCGGGGTTTCATTTGCGCGACGCGCTCGATTTGGTGGCCAAGCGCGCCCCGGGGGTGCTTTTGCGCTTTGGCGGCCATGCGATGGCGGCGGGCTGCACGGTTGCGGAAGAGCATCTGGATGTGTTTGAAGAAACGCTGAACCAGGTGGCCATGGAATGGCTGGACGCGGCCACGCTGCAACGCCGCCTGGAAACCGATGGCCCGCTACCCGCCGAGTACCGACGGGTGGACCTGGTGGACATGCTTCACCACGAGGTCTGGGGTCAGGGCTTTGCACCGCCCGTGTTTTGCGAAGAAATCGAGATCGTGTCGCAGCGCCTGGTGGGCGAGAAACACCTGTCGCTCAAGATGAAGCACCAAGGCCAGCCGGTGGATGGCATCTGGTTTGGCCGCACCGAGCCTTTGCCTGCACGGGTCAAGCTGGCTTACCGGCTGGACGCCGACGAGTGGCAGGGGCAAAAGCGGGTGCGCTTTTTGGTGGAGGGCGCGGAACTTTAAAACCCCGCTGGCTCAGTGTTTGGTGGCGACCTTGGCTTGTAAGGCATTGAGCACAGGGGTGGAGACCAGGCCCGACACATCCCCGCCGAGCTTGGCGATCTCGCGCACCAAGGTGCTGCTGATGTGCTGCACATGGGCGCTGGTGTGCAAAAACACGGTGTCCACCTCTGGGGCCAGATGGCGGTTCATGCCTGACATTTGCGTTTCGTAGTCGTAGTCGGTCACCGAGCGCAGGCCTCGCACGATCACCTGGGCGTTTTGTGAACGCACAAACTCAACGATCAGTCCATCAAACGGCAGCGCCTTCACGTTGGGGCAATCGGCCAGCGCGGCTTGGGCCAGCGACAGACGCTCGTCCAAGGTGAACATCGTGTTTTTGTGGTGCGCACGGGCCACCGCGATGATGACTTGGTCAAACATCTGCGCAGCGCGGCGGATGGCGTCTTCGTGGCCCAGGGTCAAGGGGTCAAAGGTGCCGGAGTAAACAGCGGTCACGGTGGTGTTGGCAGCTCGGCTCATGGTGTGTCTCCTTCAGCAGGAATGGCAGTCGGGGTGGGCGCTGGATCGAGGTGGGTCCGTTGCAGCAAATGCGCATGCACCGCACTCGCTTTGAGGTGGCGCTCGCATTGCAAACCCAAAGCCCTCAGCGCGTCGGCAGGCCAAGCCACCGGGGCTTCCAGGTAAATCCAGCCGCCTACAGGAACAGCCCGGGTGGCGGCCTTCAGCGCCGGTTCAAACCAAGGGCCTTCAAATGGCGGATCGATGAAAACCAAGTCCACGCTTGCGGCAGGCAAGCGCAGCAAGGCGGCGACGCCATCACCGCGCTGCACGTTGACCATGCTGGCTTTGAGGCGGGTGGCGTTGTCTTGCAAATCGCGCGCCAACACAGCGTCTTGCTCAACCATCAGCACATGGGCAGCTCCGCGCGATGCGGCCTCTAGGCCCAGCACGCCCGTGCCGGCAAACGCATCGACACAACGCCAGTCGCTCAGGTCCTGCCCCAGCCAGTTGAAAAGGGTTTCACGCACGCGGTCAGGGGTTGGGCGCAGGCCGGGTTTGTCGATGACTTTGAGCCGCGTGCGCCGCCACTGCCCACCGATGATGCGGATCTCGTGCGATGACGGACCTTTGGGCACCGGGTTCTTGGGCTTTTTTGCCGCAGCATGACGGGCTGCACCGGTCAGCGATGGTCGTTTGGAAGGAGCTGAAGACATAGCTTGCGAGTGTAAGGCCGCAGCGAAGTTAGCCCCTGAGAGTCAGTCACCTGTTGAAACAAGTCAGTCATTGGGTGCCGCCTCAAGCGGACTCAGGGCTGACCACCCACCACCACCGTGACCATGCGCTCAGGCTGCAGCACCCGGGCCATGGCGCGTTGCACATCGGCAGCGCTGACGCGCTCGATTTGGCGCGTCCAGTTGCTCAGGTAGTCCAAGGGCAAACGGTTCCAAGCAATGTTGGCCACGTTGTCCAGCAACTTGCGGTTGCTGTCGATGCGCAGCGCAAAGCCGCCCACCAAATTGGATTTGGCCGCTTGCAACTCGGCCTCGGTCGGGCCTTCGCGCACAAAGCCTTGAACCACATCTTTGGCCACCGCCACGGCCTGTGCGGCTTGGTCGGGACGGGTCTGCAAGCCCACGGTGAAAGCGCCAGCGTGCAAGCCCGGCGAAAAAGCGCTGTAAACGCTGTAGCTCAGACCGCGTTTTTCACGCACTTGCTCGGTCAGGCGCGAAACAAAGCCACCACCACCCAAGATGTGGTTGCCCACCAGCAGAGGGAAAAAGTCGGGATCTGAACGCTTGTAGCCCGGCTGGCCCATCAGCACATGGGCTTGTGCCGAATCGAATGGGAGTTGCAGGTTTTGTGCGGCAGTCAAAGGCGCCACCTCCGGCACAGGCGGCAAACTTTGGCAACCTGCATCGCGAGGCCACTGCGCCAATAGGCGTTGCACCAAGGCATCGGTTTGGACACGGGTCAAAGCCCCCACCACACTCACCGTGGCACGGCAAGCGCGCAGACTCTGCGCGTGCAGCTTGTGCAAATCTTGCACGCCAATGCGCGCGAGGGTCTCTGGCGTGGTGCGCTGGCCATACGGGTGCGTGCCGAAAACGGCTTGGGCAAATCGGTGCTGCACCACGGTGCCCGGTTTGGTCAGCGATTCACGGATGGACGCACTGAAACGCTCCCGATCGCGCAACCACATGGCTTCAGGAAAGGCCGGGTGCGCCATCTGCCGAGCCGCTAGGGCCACGGCTTTGTCCAGCAGGTCCGGGAAACTCAGGCTGCGCAGGCCAAAGCTCAAACGGTCGCCACTGGCACTGATGCCCAAACTGGCGCCCAAATCGGCCCAAGCTTCACCGACTTGGTTTTCATCCATGGCCCGGGGATAGGGACCTTGCCCTTGGGGTTCGGCACGGGTGCCGTTCGCCATCTGGCCCGCCATGACCGAAGCCAAGCCCGACTGCGCTGCAGGGTCGCGGCGGCTGCCCGCATCGATGTCGATCTGCACATCAACCATGGGGATGGCGTGGCTCTCAACCAGGTAAACACGGGCCCCGTTGGCTTGGGTCCAATGCTGAATGGGCAAAGCGGCTTGCGCTGAAGGGCCAAAGCCCCAGCAAGCCAGCACAAAACTGCTAAATCCAAGGGTTTTGCGGACTTTAAGAAGAAAAAAACTGGTTCGCATGGTGGTGTGGTTGTGCATGACGTTCACCGGGTTCAATGTCGCGCACCCGCAGATGGGCGGCGCGGACGAGGCTGACCCGACAAAGGCTGTGGCCGCAAAATGGCCACCGTGAGGCTGTCGTCGCCAAAATACTTTTGCGCCACGGCTTGCACTTGGCCAGGTGTGACTTGGCGCAAACGGGCAATCAGTTGTGTTCCGTAGTCTGGCGGTAAGCCCAGGGTCCAGGCCACGCCCAGTTCGCGGGCTTGGTTGAACACCGAGTCCAGTTTGTAGATTTCGCCCGCTACCCATTGGGTCTTGACGCGCTGCAGCTCGGCTTCGGTCACGCCTTCGGTGGCCACGCGCTGCACCTGGGCACGCAAGGCCGCCTCCAGTGCTTCTGGCGTTTGGCCTTTGGCGGGCACACCTTCCAGATAAAAGAACTGTGGACCGCGTCCCATGAGGCCGTTGTAGGCCCCCGCACTGTCGGCCAAGCGATTTTCACCTTGGGTCAGGGCACGGTCTAGCCGGGCACCGCTGTAGCCGTCCAGAACCGCAGCCAACACGGTCAGAGCCAGCGCCTCGTCGTGCTCGGGCGCAGGGGCCAAGCTGGCCAGTCTTGGCACTTTAAAAGCCAACGCCACATAAGACTGTTCGGCCGGGGCCTTGAACTCGAAACGACGCAGGCCTTGCTGCGCAGGCTCATCGCGCGGCTTGCGATCGGGTACGGCACGGGCAGGGATCACGCCGTAGTATTGGTCGGCCAAGGCCTTGACGCGCATCGGATCGACATCGCCTGCCACCACCACCACGGCGTTGGCCGGCGAGTACCACTTGCGGTAAAAGTCGCGGGCATCTTGCGCTGTCATGGCTTCAAGGTCACTCATCCAGCCTACGATGGGACGACGGTAAGGCGAAGCGACCAAAGCGGTGGCCGACAGCATTTCGTGCAGCTGTGCACGGGGGTTGTCATCGGTGCGCAGGCGGCGCTCTTCTTTGACCACCTCCAGCTCC
Organism: Limnohabitans sp. Rim8; assembly: GCF_943326455.1. Taxonomy (NCBI): domain Bacteria; kingdom Pseudomonadati; phylum Pseudomonadota; class Betaproteobacteria; order Burkholderiales; family Comamonadaceae; genus Limnohabitans; species Limnohabitans sp. Rim8. The sequence goes on along the minus strand of NZ_CALPTI020000002.1, from coordinate 178,176 downwards.
TTGATGAATTCGCTGTCTGGCCACTGGTTGTTGGCAAAGCGGTCAGACTCCAAGCGCATCACGGCTTCCAGTTGCGCGGAAGGTATCTGCTGGAAATAGCCGGTGTAGTCCTTGGCAGTGAACGCGTTTTCGCGCCCTCCCAGAGCCGCCACTCGGCGCGAAAACTCACCGGCTGCCAAGTTGGGCGTGCCCTTGAACAGCATGTGCTCCAGCACATGGGCCACGCCACTGGTGCCATCCACCTCGTCCATAGAGCCCACACGCAGCCACACCATGTGCACCGCCGTCGGGGCACGGCGGTCGGGCTTGACCCACAAGGCCATGCCGTTGGCCAATGTGAAGGTGTGCACTTGCGCCACAGCGGCCGGATTGGCTGCGGCATTGGCCGAGTTTTGTGACCCCTGTGGAGCCTGCGCGAGAACGCTCGCGGCAGCGCCCCACAAGGCTGTTGCCATGGAAAGTGCCAAGAGAAAGTTCGGTTTCATAGAATGCATGATCCTTGAAATCCAAGCCATGTTCAGTTTCTTCAAAAAAAAATCCCCAATTGCCGAGGTCCCATCGACCCCAACTGCTGACTTACCGGCTGTTGCAACGGCTGCCAACATTCCCTTGGCACCCACAAACCTGCCCTCTGAAGCGCCCGCAGCCCCCATTGCCCGTCAGGGCTGGCTTGACCGCCTGAAGGCGGGCCTGCGCAAAACCGGCTCCAGCATCACCACCGTCTTCACGGGCACACGCATCGATGACGAGCTGTATGAAGAGCTGGAAACAGCACTTCTGGTGGCCGACACAGGCGTCAAAGCCACCGAGCATTTGCTGCAAGACCTCAAACGCCGCGTGAAAGACAGCAAGGCCACCGAACCAGCTCAGGTCAAAAACCTGTTGGCCGATGCCATCACCGACTTGCTGCTGCCTCTGCAAAAGCCTTTGGCCATTGGCGACCACCAGCCCACTGTCATCATGGTGGCTGGCGTCAACGGCGCGGGCAAGACGACCTCCATTGGCAAATTGACCAAGCATCTGGCAGACGAGGGGCTGAGCGTGCTGCTGGCCGCCGCCGACACCTTCCGCGCCGCTGCCAAGGAGCAACTGGCTGTCTGGGCTGACCGCAACACGGTCGAGATTGTCAGCCAGCAAGGCGGCGACCCAGCAGCTGTGAGCTTTGACGCCGTCAGCGCAGGCCGCGCTCGGGGCCGGGACGTGGTGCTGGTGGACACGGCCGGTCGCCTGCCCACTCAAACCCATCTGATGGAAGAGCTGAAAAAAATCAAGCGTGTGGTTCAAAAGGCCGACGGCTCGGCCCCGCACGAGGTGCTGCTGGTGATCGATGGCAACACCGGACAAAACGCCTTGGCCCAGGTCAAGGCTTTTGACGACACCTTGGGCCTGACAGGCCTGATCGTGACCAAACTGGACGGTACAGCCAAGGGCGGGGTGCTGTGCGCCATTGCCCGCGAAAAGCCGATTCCGGTTTACTTCATTGGCGTAGGTGAGAAGCTGGAAGACCTGGAAACTTTCAATGCCCGTGAGTTTGCTCAAGCCCTGCTGAGCTAACCAACTGCAGCACTTGACGCGTCTTCCAGCACACAGACTGACGGGCAGACATTGCCCAAAATGGTGAAGTTCGGCCACCTGCCGCCCGGCGCCAATTTGGCAACCCCCTTTTGGCACTCCTCACCAGAGAGTGCTAATATTGGGGTATTCTGAAAGGAGTTCTGGTATGAACATTCAAACTGGTTCCCCCGCCACTGCCATCACGCTGAGCAACCCTTGGGCGGTGGTGCCCTCGCTCGGCCACCTCGACGCCTATATTTCTGCGGTCAACCGCATGCCGATGCTCACCCTTGAGGAAGAGCAGGAAGCCGCCCGCCAACTCAAAGCCAACGACGACCTTGAGGCCGCCCGCAAGCTGGTGCTCTCGCACCTGCGTTTGGTGGTGTCCGTGTCGCGCCAATATTTAGGTTATGGCCTGCCGCACGGCGACCTGATCCAAGAAGGCAATGTGGGCCTGATGAAAGCGGTCAAGCGCTTTGACCCCGAGCAAGGTGTGCGCCTTGTGAGCTACGCGCTGCATTGGATCAAGGCCGAGATCCACGAGTACATCCTGAAAAACTGGCGCATGGTCAAGGTGGCCACCACCAAGGCACAGCGCAAGTTGTTTTTCAACCTGCGCTCCATGAAACAAGGCTACAAGTCCGACGCCGATGCAGGCACGCACCGCGACACCCTGACCCCCGACCAAGTGGCGTCCATGGCCCACAGCCTGAACGTCAAGGGCGAGGATGTGCGTGAGATGGAAATGCGCATGTCCGGCGGCGATGTGCTGCTCGACCCCGCCCCCTCTGACGACGGAGAGCAAGCTTTTGGCCCCATCGCCTACCTGGCCGATGTGAACCATGAGCCCACCGCCATGATCGAAGCACACCAGCGCGACGTGATGGCCAGTGACGGCCTGGCCAGTGCCTTGAATGCGCTGGACGAACGCAGCCGCCGCATCGTCGAAGAGCGTTGGCTCAAGGTCAACGACAACGGCTCGGGTGGCATGACACTGCATGATTTGGCCGACGAATACGGCGTCAGCGCCGAGCGCATTCGCCAGATCGAAGTTGCCGCTATGAAAAAGATGAAAAAGGCGCTGGTCGAGTTCGCTTGAAGGTTTATTCTTTCCCAGCGTCTGACGCTCAGTTACCCGGCTCAGTCCGGGTATTTTTTCGCCCGCTTTAAGCTACAGTGTTTGCTGTTTTATTGAAGATTTTTTACCATGAACACACTCACCACCGTCCGCTTTCCACGTCGCCTGTTGGCCCAGGCCATAGGCGCCGTTTTCTTGCTGGCCGCAGCACCCACATGGGCGGCCAAATGGCCCACGCAAACTGTGCGTCTGGTGGTGGGTTTTCCCGCCGGCTCCAGCCCCGACCTGACAGCACGCGCACTGGCCGAGCCTTTGTCCAAAGCATTGGGGCAAAACGTGATCGTTGAAAACAAAGTGGGCGCTGGTGGCAACATCGCTGCCGACTTCGTCGCCAAGTCCACCGACGGTCACACTTTGGGCCTGATGATCAACGGCAACATGACCATTGCCCGCATCTTGAACCCCAAGGTGCCCTATGACCCACTCAAAGACCTCGCCCCCATCAGCCTGATTGGTAAAGCGCCGTTGGTCCTGACCGTGCCGGCGAACGCTCCTGGGCAGACCGCCAAAGAGTGGTTGAGCTGGGCCCAAAAGTCAGGCAACCAACTCAGCTATGCGTCACCAGGTGTCGGCACCGTGGCGCACTTGGGCATGGAACTGCTCAAAACCAAGGCCAACATTGCACCCGTGCATGTGCCCTACCCCGGCAACCCGCAAATCATCACAGCTTTGCTGGGGGGTCAGGTGCAGTTGGCCTTGTTGCCACCGGCCATGTCGGCTGCGCAAGTCAGTGCGGGCAAATTGCGGGCCATTGGGGCCTCCAGTAGCGGCCGCAGCTCGGTGGCCGCAGAAGTGCCCAGCTTGGCGGAAATCGGCGTCAAAGATTACCAGTTGGAAATTTGGAATGCAGTGGCTGCACCTGCTTCCATGCCAGCAGCGGTTGCCAGCCAGTTGTCTGCCGTTGTGAGCGACATCGTGCGTTCACCGGAGATGCGGGCGCGCTTGTTTCAGCAAGGCTGGCAGGTGGTGGGTTCCTCGCCAGAAGGTTTGAAAAACCGCATCGAGGCCGATACCCAAGCCTTGGGGGCCATCATCCGCAGTCAGAAGATCGAGCTGAACTGAAGCCCGATTTAACTTTCTGGCCTTACTTGCCACTCAGCAATATCTTCACGTCAGCAGCCAAAGTCTCGGCCCCGCTGGCGTGGCGGTTGTACAGCCGAATACGGCCTTGCGGATCAAATGCAAAACTGCCAGCCGAATGGTCCAGGGTGTAGCTGGTGGGGGTTTTGCCGTCGACCTTTTTGTAATAGATCTTGAAGTCTTTGGTCACTTTGGGAAGCTGCTCTGGGCTGGGGCGCAATGCCACGAAATCAGCGCCAAAGTTGGCCACATAGGCCTTGAGCAACTCGGGCGTGTCACGCTCAGGGTCGACAGTGATGAAAATGCCCTGCAATTTGGTGCCATCCGCGCCCAAGAGCTGTTTGGCTTGGGCGATTTCTTGCAAGGCCGTGGGACACACATCGGGGCATTGGGTGAAGCCAAAAAACACCACCACGGCTTTGCCTGCAAAGTCCTTCAAAGTGCGCACTTGGCCATCTTGGTCACTCAGCGTGAAACCCTGCGCGTAATCAGCGCCCGTGATGTCCACACCCTTGAAAGCGGGCTTGTCTTGGCCACAACCGGTCAAAACCGCCAAGGCACTGACCAAGCCCAAAGCCAAAACGGTTCTCGAAACAACTCTGCGCTGCAGCATGACTGGGCCTTAGAAAAGATAGTGGTCGAGCAGCAAAGCGGCAAACAAGGCGCTCAGGTGGACCAATGAAAAGCGAAAGGTTTTGCGGGCCAGCTCATCCGAGTATTCCCGGTACAAAGCCACTGCGTACCCGATGAAGCCGATGCTGAGCACCACCGCTGCCGCCAAATAGAGCCAAGAGCTCATGCCATAGACAAAGGGCATCAGGCAAGAGGCCATCAACACCACGGTGTACAACAAGATTTGCAAGCGCGTGAATTCGTTGCCATGCGTGACCGGCAACATGGGCAAACCAGACTTGCGGTAGTCCTCAACGCGGTACAGCGCCAGCGCCCAAAAATGCGGTGGCGTCCACAAGAAGATGATCAAAAACAAGATCAAGGCTTCCGGCCCGACCTGCCCGGTCATGGCGGCCCAGCCCAGTACAGGAGGCATGGCCCCACTGGCCCCGCCAATCACAATGTTTTGAGGTGTGAGTGGCTTCAAGATCACGGTGTAAATGATGGCGTAGCCCACAAAGGTGGCAAAGGTCAGCCACATCGTGAGCGGGTTGACCAACACGTACAGCACGGCCGAGCCCACAGCGCACAGAACCCCTGAAAACAACAGCGCCTGACGGTCGCTCAGTTCCCCTTTGGCGGTTGGTCGCCAAGCGGTGCGCTTCATCTTGGCGTCGATGGTTTTCTCAACCAGGCAGTTGAAGGCCGCAGCCGCACCCGCCACCAACCAGATGCCCACACAAGCCCAAAGACCCAGCTTCAATTCAGCCCAGCTGGGCACACCCGGGACAGCCAGCACCATGCCGATCAGCGCACAAAACACAATCAACTGAACCACGCGCGGCTTGGTCAGGGCGTAATACTGCTGCCAAGCAGTCATCGGCAAAGGGGCAGTCGCGGCGGTCATGGGGCAGGCCTTGGGGAAAACGTCATACGCTGTGGATTATCGTTCCGGCTGGCACTGAGCGCCCAGGTCAAGGTCACGACCATGGCAGCGGCGCCACCGGTATGCAAAACGGCTGCCAACAAAGGCCAGCCTAACACCACATTGCTCAGCCCAGTGATGAGTTGCAAAGCAGACAAACCCAACAACCAGCGTCCTGCCAAAGTCAAACCCCGGTGCTGACGCAAGCGCCACCCCAGCCACACCATGGCGCCCAAAACCAACCAAGCAGCCGAACGGTGAACAAAGTGGATGGTGGACAAAGCCAGAAAGGGCAAAAGCTCCCCGCTGGGGGTGTAACCCAACTCTCGCCACACACTGAAACCTTCCCAATTCATTTCGGGGACCCATTGGCCATTGCAGGTTGGAAAGTCTGGACACGCCAACACGGCGTAGTTGGTACTGACCCAGCCACCCAGAGCAATTTGAACCGAGATCAGAACAAAACCGATCCACAAGCCTCGGCGCAAAATCATTGGCACTGGGCGCAGGCCCGCACCGTCGTAGCGCACGGCTTGGGCTGTGAGCAAAGCCAACAATCCAATGCCGCCCATCAGGTGCAAGGTGACGATGGCCGGAAACAGCTTCATGGTGACGGTGAGGGCACCGAAAGCCCCTTGCATGCAGACCCACAGCAAGGTCAAAGTGGACAACCACGGGTTGACTTCTCGACTTTGACGGCGCAGCCACCAAGTCATGCTGGCCAAGGTGAGGATCAAGACCCCCACCCCTGTGGCCAGGTAACGGTGAACCATTTCGATCCAGGCTTTGCTCTTGGTGACCGGCCCCGTGGGCATGGCGGTTTCAGCGGCCTTGATTTCAGCTTTGGCACCTATGGGCGTGACGCTGCCGTAGCAGCCAGGCCAGTCGGGACAACCCAATCCGGAGTCGGTCAATCGTGTGAAAGCGCCAAACAACACCAAATCAAAGGTCAAAAACAAGGTGATCAACGTCAGTGCTTTCAACCGACTGGTCGGGGTGGCACGGCGCTGCCTCCAAAACCACCAAGCCAGCGGCAATGCAGCCACCGCCAAACCTACCGCCATCAGTTCCAGCAATGGCTCAAGGTTGTACAACTCAACTTCATTCATGGTTCATCGTCCCGCTTGGTCCCAAGAAGATGAGGCCTTGAGTAAGCGGTTCAGGTCTCTTTTGGCTTTGGAGGCGCCTTCGACATCCATGTTCGCTGGAAAACGCATCATGAAGTTGCCCATGGGGTCCACCACGTACAAGTGGTCTTGCGCCTGTTGCCCTGCTCCCGGGGTGATCCAACGGCCCACTGTTTCCGAGTCCATTCGGAGCACATGGGCGCCATGCAGTGCAGCTTGCAAAGCAGACGGAACGGGCGCAGCATCGGTCACCAACCAAACTCGGTCCAGTCGGTCTTTCTCGCGACCCAGAATTTCCCTCAACTGCCTTTGAAAATAAAGATTTTGCTGGCAGCGCTCTTCACACGCACCAGAAGACACGCTCACCAACAACCACTGGCCTTTGAGTGACTGCAAAACAACATCTTGCGCTTGGTCATTTTTGACCGTGATGCTGGGCATGTCCTTTTGCGGCTGAATCAGTTCGCCGTACACACTGCGGCCCTCAGGGCGAAGCACGTAATAGGTGAAATAAGAGGCCAAAACGGGCGACGCGCAGACCAGCATCATTGCGATCATTTTCCAGCGACCCATGCGCGTGCGCTGGGCATCCGCATGCACCAGCTCACCCGGACTTGGCAATTCATGAATGGTCAAGGCCAGGGGACTTTCAGCGGACTTTGGGGGATCGACGGGGTTGGACAATTTGGAACCAGACATAAAGTAGAGCGATCAAGGCGCTGAGGCCAAACCATTGAAAAGCGTAACCATGGTGCTTTTCAACACCACTGGCCACCACAGGCCATTCACGAAGCAGCCCTTCAGATGCTGCTCCGGACTGGAGCAGTGTGAACCGGGGCAAGTCCAAACCCGTTTGATGCTTGAATTCTTGCCAGTCGAGATTTTGCCGTATCGGTCCTTTTTCCTCGCCACCAAAATCGTAGAGCCTTGACGGCCATGGGGCCAAATTTCCTGCCACTTCAACGCGCTCTTGAATCTGCCCCACAGGCGGCAATGCGGTACGGTCCGTGAATGAACGCTGAACCCAACCGCGCTGAACCAACACCGTGATGCCTGCGCCCTCAAGCTTGAGCGGTGTCAAAACAAAGAACCCAGGCTTGGCATTCATTTGCCGGTTCTCCAAGTAAACAGTGTGCTGGTGTTGCCAATGCCCAACCAACACCATGCGGCGATGCAGCAAGTCTTCGCGGGCATCAGACAGTTCAGAGTCCACTTTCAGGCTTTGGCCATTCAGCACTGGCTTTTCGGCCTGTTGGGTTCTTGCCTGTTGCAACGATGTTTTTTCAGCCGCGCGACCCAGTTGCCACAGGCCCAATGAAAAGGTCAGCCCTGCGCTCAACACAGCCAGCGCCAACAAGAGCCATCTTTGTCGCCCCGGGGTTTTTTCAGTCATCGGATAATGCCATCATGAAAATATTGGTTATCGTTGCTTTTATGGCCATCTTGGCCAGTCTTGTCTGGGCTTTGCTTCACATGATGAGGGGCAGTGTGCCCCCTGAAGACGGTTCAGCACCACCCAAAAACAAAATGGCCACTGCACTCGCCCTTCGGGTGGGTTTGTCGATTGTTTTGTTTCTTTGCGTTTTGATTTCTTGGAAGATGGGCTGGATTCAACCCACAGGCATTCCCCCTGGGCTTTGATTCAATCAGCTGTCAACTCAATCCATCTCAATAAAAAAGCGCCCAAGGGCGCTTTTTTATTGAACCGTAAAGGCCTTACATCCAGTAAACCAGGATGTACAAGCCCAACCAAACCACGTCAACGAAGTGCCAATACCAAGCAGCACCTTCGAAACCAAAATGACGGTCTTTGGTGAAGTGACCTTTTTGCAAACGCAAAGTGATGAACAACAACATCAACATGCCCACAAACACATGAAAGCCGTGAAAACCCGTCAACATGTAGAAAGTCGAACCGTAAATGCCCGATGACAGCTTGAGGTTCAAATCACCCCAGGCGTGAGCGTATTCATAGCCCTGAACAAACAAGAAGATGACGCCCAACAGAACCGTCATCCACATGAATTTGATGGTTTTGAGGCGATCGCCCACTTGCAAAGCATGGTGAGCGATGGTCAATGTCACACCTGACGTCAACAACAAAGCTGTGTTGATGGTGGGCAACCAGAAAGGACCCATGGTTTTGAACGGCTCCACAATGCCTGCAGGCGAAGTGGTGGCGCCCGCTACAACACTGGGCCAGGCCGCTTTGAAATCTGGCCAAAGCAAAGCATTTTCCAAACTGCCCAGCGCTGGAATTGAATGGGACCTGGCCCACCACAAGGCGGTGAAAAAGGCTCCGAAGAACATGACTTCTGAAAAGATGAACCAAGTCATGCTCCAGCGGAAAGACAAATCAACCTTTCGGCCATACATGCCCGTTTCGCTTTCGTGCACAGCTTCTGAAAACCACTGGTACAGAACAATCAACCACCAAGCCAAACCAAAAAACAGGCAATACATGCCCCATTCAGAACCATTGATCCATTGACCTGCGCCCAAAATGACGAAAAACAAACCAATGGCCGACATCACGGGGTGACGTGACTCGTGCGGGACGAAGTAGTAAGGCGTGGTGCCGTGTGCTGCTGAACTCATGAATACTCCTGCTCTCTCTTCATTCGAAATCTGATGGTTGGGTTACAGCACAAAGGGCTGTGCCACCACCCAATTGACCAGGGCGATGAGCCCCAATACAAACAACAATGCTGCACCAATACCCACACCAATGATGTGAAAAGGGTTCAGCTTCTCAAGGTCTTGTTGATACTCGGAACCTTTGCGCAAACCTACAAAAGACCAAAGTACCGCTTGAACTGTCCTCAAAAAGGAGGACGGCTTCACAGATGGGGTTTCTGTCGTGCTCATGAGCCCGAACCCGTCAAATTCGTCACTTGCTTCACCGCCAAAGGTGCACTGGGTGCCACAGGGGTTTTGCCGCCCACCTCAAAAAAGGTGTAGGACAAAGTGATGGTGGTCACGTCTTTGGATAACTTGGGATCGATCACGAAGGCCACTGGCCAGGCTTTCTTTTCGCCCGGCTCCAAGGTGTACTCGTTGAAGCAAAAACACTCCAGCTTGTTGAAATGGCTGGCAGCTTGCTTAGGGGCGTAACTGGGAATGGCTTGTGCGGCCATGCGGCGGTTTTGCACGTTTTGAAACTCATACATCACCGTGCTCAACTCACCGGGGTGAACCTGCATCGAACGCATTTCTGGCTTGAACTGCCAAGGACCGCGCACATTCGCATCAAACTCGACGGTGATGGTGCGACTGGTGTCCACTTGGCTGTTGCGCAGGACCTGTGCTGCTTGAGCGGCTTTGGCGTTACCAGGCACCTGCGTTTCAGAGATCGACAAAACGTTGATCCCGGTGATTTCGCAAATGGCCTTGTAAATCGGCACCAATGCATACCCGAAGCAAAACATGCCCGCAGTCACAACTGCCAGCTTGCCGACCATCTTCAGGTTTGCACCACGCAAGTTCATCGAGTGTCTTTCAGGTATTGAGCAACAAGATTTTGGCCACGAACCCGGCCAAAACAGCACAGGCCACTGATAACAAAATCAAGCCCAATCGAACATTGCTTTTTCTTTGCTCAGGTGTCGTGGACATGGTGATCAACCAATCACGCGGGTCGCTGACGCGTCCAGCTTGGGTGGGTTCTCAAAAGTGTGGAAAGGTGCAGGAGATGGAACTTCCCACTCCAGGCCTTCGGCGGCTTCCCATGGCTTCTGAGGGGCTTTTTCGCCCTTACCCAGCATACAAGGCAAGACCACGAACAGGAAGAAATAGACCTGCGCGAAACCAAAGAAGAAGGCACCTACCGAGGCAATCATGTTGAAGTCAGTGAACTGCATGGGGTAGTCAGCGTAGCGGCGGGGCATACCGGCAAGGCCCAGAAAGTGCATCGGGAAGAAGGTCACGTTGAACGAGATCAGGGACCACCAGAAGTGGATCTTGCCGCGTGTTTCGTTGTACATCACACCGGTCCACTTGGAAATCCAGTAATAAACACCGGCAAACAAAGCGAACAAGGAACCCGCCACCAGCACGTAGTGGAAGTGCGCCACCACGTAATAAGTGTCTTGCAACTGGATGTCGATTGGGGCCATGGCCAAGATCAAACCCGTGAAACCACCCATGGTGAACACGAAAATGAAGCCCACCGCAAACAGCATGGGCGTTTCAAAGGTCATGGAGCCGCGCCACATGGTGGCGATCCAGTTGAAAATCTTCACGGCCGTAGGCACAGCGATCAGCATCGTGGCATACATGAAGAACAACTGACCCGTCACCGGCATACCGGTGGTGAACATGTGGTGCGCCCACACAATGAACGACAAAATAGCGATAGACGATGTGGCATACACCATGGAGGCGTAACCAAACAACTTCTTGCGCGAGAACGCGGGCACGATCTGGCTGATGATGCCGAAGGCCGGCAAAATCATGATGTACACCTCAGGGTGACCGAAGAACCAGAAAATGTGCTGGTACATGACGGGGTCGCCACCGCCAGCGGGGTTGAAGAAGCTGGTGCCAAAGTGACGGTCAGTCAAGGTCATGGTGATCGCGCCAGCCAACACAGGCATCACGGCGATCAGCAGGTAAGCAGTAATCAACCAAGTCCATGCGAACATGGGCATCTTCATCAAGGTCATGCCAGGCGCGCGCATGTTCAAGATGGTGACGATGATGTTGATCGAGCCCATGATGGAAGAAGCGCCCAAGATGTGCATCGCGAAAATCGCTGCGTCCATCGAAGGACCCATTTGCAGGGTCAAGGGTGCATAGAGCGTCCAACCAGCGGCAGGGGCTCCACCGGGCATGAAGAACGAACCTACCAGCATCAAAGACGCAGGAATCATCAGCCAAAAACTGAAGTTGTTCATGCGGGCAAAGGCCATGTCAGATGCGCCAATTTGCAAAGGGATCATCCAGTTCGCAAAACCCACAAAAGCAGGCATGATCGCACCGAACACCATGATGATGCCGTGCATGGTGGTGAACTGGTTGAACAACTCAGGGTTCACGATTTGTAAACCAGGCTGGAACAACTCCGCACGGATACCCAGCGCCAGCACACCGCCCACCATCAACATGGCAAAACTGAACAGCAAATACAAAGTACCGATGTCTTTGTGGTTGGTGGCGTACACCCAGCGACGCCAGCCAGCTGGCGCGTGACCGTGGTCGTCATGGGCGTGATCGTGATGGTCTAGAACGGCACTCATCTTGATTTCCTTTGATTTGAATACGGTAGGGCTTATTTGCGAGCGGCCAAGACGTCGGCTGGTTGCACGATTTGCCCGGTTTTGTTGGACCAGTTGTTCTTGGTGTAAGAAATAACAGCAGCGATATCGGTATCAGACAACTGCTTCCAAGATGGCATGGCACCATTGCCTGCTCCATTGAGCAAAACAGCGATCTGCTTGGACTTGTCTGCGTCCAGAACAATGGAAGAACCGTCAAGCGCCTTGATAGACCCGGCTACTTTGCCAGACGCTTGGTGGCAAGCAATACAGTTGGATGCGTAGACTTTCTCACCGCGCTTGGTCAAATCGTCCAAAGCCCAAACTTTGCTCGGGTCGTCTGCTTTGGCCAATTGCTTCTTCTTCTCTGTGGCCACCCATGCTGTGTAATCTTCTGCCGACAAAACTTTCACATGGATGGGCATGTAGGCATGCTCTTTGCCGCAAAGCTCTTGGCATTGACCGTAGAAGTCACCTGTCTTTTCAGCACGAAACCAAGTGTCGCGCACAAAACCTGGAATGGCATCCTGTTTGATGCCAAAGGCAGGCACGGCAAATGCGTGGATCACATCATTGGCAGTGGTAATCACGCGAACTTTCTGACCCACAGGAACCACCAATGGGTTATCCACTTTGAGGAGGTAATTGTCACCTGCTGGCTTGCCGGCATCGGACATGGCACGGTGCGATGAATCGAGGGTAGAGATGTAGCTCAGACCTTCACCTTGACCATTGATGTAGTCGTAACCCCATTTCCACTGGTAACCCGTGACCTTGACGGTCAAGTCGGCGTTGGTGGTGTCTTTTTGAGCCACCAAAACCTTGGTGGCCGGCAAGGCCATCAAGATCACGATGATGAAGGGTACAGCGGTCCAAACCACCTCGACCGTGATGGATTCGGTAAAGGTAGCGGGTTTGTGGCCCACTGACTTGCGGTGCTTCCAAATGGAATAAAACATGACCGCAAAAACGGCAATGAAGATGACCGTGCAAAGGATCAGCATGAACCAATGCAACCACTGCTGCTCTTCGGCAATCTTGGTGACTGCGGGGTGCAAATTGAGCTGATTGACTGCAGGGCCACCCGGCAAGTCGTTGACAGCGTGGGCTGCTGTTGCAACCCATGCACCTGCAAAAATGCCCGCGCGCGATAGCAGCGTAGCCAATTGGTTGGAGATATTCTTCATGGTTCTCACTAACTTCCAAGACACTGTTGAATTCACACTTTAGACAAACTGAAACAGATCCAAATTGCCACCTGGCATCACGCTGAACGCAACGCCTTTCTAATTTCTCGCGCCAGCACTTGCCGGAGCTCCGGGCGAACAAAACGCCCCACTTCAATCGATCGACCCTGGCCTGACAACTCGATCAAACTCAGGTCACCGGATTTCGGTTCTACCCTCACCCATTGACGCTCAAACTCAGTCCTCTCCAATTTGCCCGCCGTCTCAAGCTCCACCACCAAATTGGCGCCCTGCAAAGAAATCAGCTCTCCGTCAGCTGCATGGCGGGCATAGACCAAGAAAGCCAATCCCACAACAGCCACCTCCAGACCGGCAAAAGCCAAGACAAGCGTGGCACCTTGCAGCCAAAAAAAGACACCTATGGCCAATGAAACGGTGCACAAAAATATGTACATCCAGCCCAGCTGAACAGGTGTAAAAGAGCAATTGCGCTTTAGCCGCCAATGAATGGAAGGCCCAGAGACTTGTGCAAACTGATAAGCCTGATTTGACATCCGTCAACTTTCAATAAACTAACACGCCATCAAGCAATCGCTGAGTTCAATTTCGGCCGGATTTTACCTGAGAACCACCCCTCTTTTGACAAAACTCAAAGTTTGTCCGGCATACCCCCAGACGAACGCAGCATATGGCGCATTTGGTCCAGCCCGATTTCCGTTGTCGATGCCAATTTGGCCCTCGGTTGAGGTTTTAGAGCATGTCCGTAAACGATTTCAAAGCTCAAAGAGAGTCGCCCATCATTTTCTGGGCGAGCCAGTGCCATCAAGGCCTGCAGCAACGAACGCTTCCAAGAGCGCCCCCTCAGGCCTGCGAAACGATGGACATGCAAATTGCGCCCCAATTCGCGCAATTCGGCCAATAAAGCCTCAGGCGAGGCAAAAGTCAAGGTGATCCGCTCCATGTCCATGACCGGTTCGGCAAAACCCGCTTGCACCAACATGTCGCCCCAATCGTGCATGTCGGTGAACTCATGGGCAGGCTGAGGCCAACCTGCACGTTCATAAATTGGCCGCAACTCCCGCAGCGTGTCGGGCCCGAGACAGGAAAACATCAAAAACCCATTCACAGACAAAAAACCATGCCATGACTGCAGCAAGGCCTGAGGTTCTGGGTGCCCGTGCAATTGCATATTGGCCCACAGCATGTCGGCCGTGTGCTCAGTCGGCACGCCCAACCGCTGCCTTTGACCCTTTAAAGCCAGCACTTGCCACCAGTCGCGGGTGATCAAGGATTGGGCCGACTTGGCATTCTCAGCTTGTTCGCAGACCAGCCATGCGCGGGCATTCGGGTAACGCTTGACAAGCGACTTGTGCGCAGCCACGCCCCCGCTCAACGGCTCCCAATGAACCCATTGCTGGGGTTGCAATGTGATGAAGTCCAACCGTTCTTGCATGCGCGAGGCTACTTCTTCGTGCAACCAAGGCGATTTCACTGCCGACAAGGGCCTTCCCAGCCATCTTGCAGCTGCTACAGGGTCCAAGGACGGTGGTCTAGAAACTGAGGGCATGGATGGTTCAAATGAATGACAAGCAATGGACACGCCGGTTGCAAGGAATGCTGTGAGGGTTGCGCCGCCTTGCTCATGGGTTGTGGCTTGAGTATATTGACACGATGTGGCCCCTTTCTTTTAAGGCAAAGTCTTTTGCGTCGAATGCAAATTCGAGAGCAGGTCTTTGGCATTGGTTACCCAGCCGCTGCGCCATCTGCCATGACTGGCCCCATGCGCCGGTCTGTGAGGGATGCATCACCCACTTTGCACAGCCCCAAAACCGTTGCCCTCAATGTGCATTGCCATGGCCACATGTTGGGCGGCCATGTCCAGTCTGCCAAGACCAAGCGTCACCCTTGGACATCTGCCTTGCCGCTGTGACCTACGCTTGGCCATGGGTGGACCTGATCGCAAGATTCAAATTCCAGCAACAAGCTGGTTGGTCCCATGCCTTGGCCACTTTGATGATGAGCACACCTTGGGCCGAAGACATATTGGACAAAGCGGATCTTGTTTTGCCCATTCCGCTTTCCGCACAACGGTTGGCCTTTCGTGGCTACAACCAATCATGGGAGCTGGCCAAACAATTGAGCCCCTCCAAAGCAGATGTTCAAATGCTGCTGAGAACACGTGACACGCCCTCACAAAGACAATTGCCTCGCCATGAGCGACTCGCCAATTTGGTTGATGCGTTCGCTGTCGAGCCCCTTCGGGCAGGACAATTGAGAGGAAAACGCGTGGTGCTGGTGGACGATGTGATGACCACTGGCGCATCTTTGCACATGGCAGCCCGGGTGCTGCGCCAAGCTGGTGCTGTCCATGTCAGCGCCCTGGTTCTAGCCAGAACCGAATAGATCATGTCCACATGACGGCTCTTCGACGTGACCAAAACACCAAGGCACAATAGGCGCCATGTTTCATATTGTCTTGGTTGAACCCGAAATCCCGCCTAACACCGGCAACGTCATCCGTTTGGCCGCCAACACCGGCTGCACCTTGCATCTGGTGGAGCCTCTAGGGTTTTCGATGGATGACAAACACATGCGGCGAGCTGGGCTCGATTACCACGAATATGCCGACTTACGTCGCTACGCCGACTGGGATGCATTTTTAACGAATGCGCGGCCCGCAGCAGACCGTATGTATGCTTTGACCACCAAAGGGAGCCGTTCCGCTTTCGGCGTGCGCTTTGAACCCGGCGACTGGCTGATCTTTGGTTCAGAAACACGAGGTTTGTCGCCCGAACTGCGTGAGCAATTTGCGCCGGACCAACGCATCAAGTTGCCCATGCGTGAAGGCCAACGCAGCTTGAACCTCTCGAATGCGGTAGCGGTCACCGTGTTTGAAGCCTGGCGGCAAAACGAATGGGGTGTGGCGCGCGCCAACGAAGGCTTACCCCCTCAGGCGTAAATTCGTACCAACGACTCGGCTGCGCATACGGGTTTGTCGCTGCCCTCACGCTCAACCGTGACGTTCCATTGCAGCTGAAGGCCATTGCCCTCAATCGGCGTAGCCGAATGCAAGTGCAGATGCGCGCGCAAACGGCTGCCCACGGGCACCGGCGCCATGAAACGCACCTTGTTCAAACCGTAATTGACCCCCATCCGCTTGTTGCGGACATCTATGGTCTTGTCAAAAAACTGCGACAACAAAGACAAGGTCAGAAAACCATGTGCAATGGGCGCCCCAAAAGGTCCCAGCTTGGCCCGCTCCACATCACTGTGAATCCACTGGTGATCGCCCGTGGCCTCGGCAAATTGGTTGATCTGTTGTTGGGTGATCTCTACCCACTCAGTCGCAGCCACATCTTGGCCGACACAGGCGGCCAATTCGGCCAAGTTTTCAAATGTTCTCATAACGGTCACTTTATGAGGGTTCGGCCTGCAGGGGTGTCGATGACGTGACAGACAAAAATTGGTCGTTTTTTCAGGCCCTCTTCAATTTTTGATCTTCTTAATTGGCTTGTGAAGGACTTGCAACTCGGCCCGCAGACGTGTCAACTCAGAGCGGTAGTTTTCCGCATCGCCGAAATCGGCAAAGCCATGGTAGTGAGGATGGGCCTGAAGGATGCGCTGCGAGTGCTTGATGGGACACCAATACTGTTCGGTCAAACCAAACACTTCACGGCAATAAGCGATCAAACCATTGCCGTAAGCGCAATAAGCACAGTTGATTTTTTCAAGCCAATTCAGATAAGCCAAGTGCGATCGGTCGAAAACCCAAAAATCTGAGCGTCGAACCCTCGGGATATTGAACAGGGGAAAACACACCCACTGGTAAACATAAACAAAAAAATCCAGCATCAGCATGGGCACGAGCACGGGATAAATAAAGGGCACACACAAGACATGTCGCCACTCGGCGGTCAACACATAAACCAGCAAGCCTTGCTTGAAACGCTTTTGCTGAGCCAACACCTCTTTTTCAAACCGGACCTTATTCGCTTCAAAGTCGACTTGCCAGAGCTGGCGGCGAGTCTTGGCCTCTTGCTCAATGGCCAACTCGATCCGCTGAATCCGGTCCAAGAATTCTTGAATTTGGGGTGACATGCAGACTTTCTTAAAACGCTGACAAATGGAACCACTTAGGCAGCCCCCTAAAATGAGCGCCAACCAACCCATCCCTTTTCAATTGGCTGCTTCCAAATCCCCTGCTTTGCCCCAGCACATTGCCATCATCATGGATGGCAATCGCCGTTGGGCCAAGAGCCGCTTCATGCCCGCGGGGCTGGGCCATGCCGCAGGCGCACAAAGGGTTCGTGAAATCGTGAAATCGTGTGCCGAATTTGGTATTCCACATTTGAGCCTTTTTGCTTTCAGCACAGAAAATTGGAAAAGACCACCCGACGAGGTCAGTGCACTTCTGGGGCTGTTCATGACCTATCTCAAAAAAGAGATTCGTGACATGAACGCCAACGGCGTCCGACTCAAAGTCTTGGGCGACAAGCTCAAATTTTCGGATTCTTTGCAGGAATTGATTGCAGATGCTGAGCAGCAAACAGCTGGGAACGCCGGCATTACCCTTTATATCTGTGCCAACTATGGTGGTCGCTGGGACATGTTGCAAGCGGTCAAAGCCTGGCAGAGCAGGAACCCATCTTTGGGACTTGAGTCCTTGACTGAAACCGCATTGACACCCTGTCTGAGCACGGCCGATGCACCCGAAGTGGATTTACTCATTCGAACCGGCGGCGAATCTCGTGTCAGTAATTTCTTGTTATGGCAAGCCGCATACGCGGAATTGTTTTTTTGCGAAGAGTTATGGCCTGACTTCAATCGTGAAACATTGAACAGAGCACTGGTTTGGTTTGCTGGGAGGGACCGCCGTTTTGGTTCATCTGCACCTATTTGATGCTCACACTCTGGTTTTTTAGTTGATCCAGATCAATTTGAACTGACAAAAAAGAAAACCCCGCATTGGCGGGGTTTTGAGAGAAACTGGGAATACCAGTTCCTTCAGCTAAGCTTTAAGGATCGACTTCAGCCAATCACAAAGGGGGTGCGGTCACGGCCTTCAATCCATTTCGGCGCTTTGCCACGTCCTGTCCATGTTTGGCCCGTAGCGGGGTCACGGTACTTGGCCGCCACTTTGCTCACGACTTTTGCGGCGCCGACTTTGCTGGCGCGACCTGGAAAGACGTCTTGTGCGGTGAGTCCAAACTCGGCCACCAATTCACGCACTTTGGCCACCGCGGCAGAAATTTCATTTTGGCGAGCCTGTGAAATGGCCAGTTCAAGCGCTTCGCGTTGTTGTAAAAGTTCTTTGTAAGACTGTGTCATGTTAATTCCCCTGAAAAAATAAAAATCATAATATAACGCAAAATCAATTTCCCTCATCCCATCATTGAATCTTATTTGCGCATTAATTGAAAAACTCCACGACTCAATGTTTTCGGATCTTCACTGCTCGCTGACAGAGGGGTTTGATCCGGTTAGGAAATGGTCTTGGCAGTTTAAACCATCAAAAATCATTCAAGCCCATTGGTTAAACGACCCCTATGACATGTTATTGGATTGGTGATATTCAAGGCTGTAACCAGCCTTTCGAACATTTGCTGGAAAAAATTGATTTTTCTCCGAGCCGGGATCAACTGGTGATATTGGGTGATTTGATCAACAGAGGGCCCGGTTCCGAGACTGTGCTCCGACGGCTGATGGCTTTAAACGGCAGCGTGCATTGCATATTGGGTAACCATGACTTGCACGGTTTGGCCGTGGCCAGCGGGTTGAGACCAGCCGGACGCACGGACACCTTGAATGCTTTGCTTCAAGCACCCGACAAGAGCGAATGGCTGGAATGGCTGAGGCACCAACCGCTGGCCCGATGGTCTCACGGTGTGCTGTCGGTCCACGCTGGCGTCTTGCCCTCTTGGACAGTCCAGCAAACACTGGCATTGGCGGGTGAAGTCGAAGCCGTTTTGCGTGGGCCAGATTGGCTGGCGTTTTTAGAACAGATGTACGGCAACGAGCCCTCGGTCTGGCATGACCACTTGAAAGGCATTGACCGTTGGCGTGTGGTGGTCAACGCCTTGACCCGCCTGCGCTTTTGCACACCAGCCGGTGAGATGGAATTCAACACCAAAGAGGCCGCTGGCTTGGCCCCAGCAGGCTACGTGCCATGGTTTGAGGTTGTTGGCCGCCGCACCGAGGGCACCACAGTGGCTTTCGGTCATTGGTCGACGCTGAAGCAACCTCCACGCACCGATGTTTGGGCTTTGGACACAGGGTGCGTGTGGGGTGGCTGCCTCAGTGCCATGCGGCTGAACCAAGATGGCAGCCATGACAGGATACAAGTGCCCTGCCCGCAAGCTCAGACACCCGGGTAATTTACTGACCGCGCAAATCCAACACGCGCTTGGCTTTGCCCTGACTGCGCTCTACGCCACCTTCGGCCTTGAGCTCAATCGCCACGCTTGTGCCAATGAACACCTTGATGTCATGTTGCAGCTGCTTGGCTGCAGCGCGAGCCTCTGCGCTGTCGGTTGACACCCCGGGTTTGGTCTCCACCCGCACGCTCAAATCGTCCATCGGACCCGTACGGGTCAACACGCACTGGTAATGCGGAGCCAACTCGCTGCGCTTCAAAATCAACTCTTCGATTTGGCTGGGAAACACGTTCACGCCGCGAACGATCATCATGTCATCGCTTCGGCCCGTGATTTTTTCCATGCGGCGCATGCTCCGAGCTGTGCCCGGCAGCAGTCGCGTCAAATCGCGCGTGCGGTATCGGATGATGGGCAAGGCTTCTTTGGTGAGGCTGGTGAAAACCAGTTCTCCCATTTCACCATCGGCCATAGGCTCACCTGTTTCGGGATGGATGATCTCTGGATAAAAATGGTCTTCCCAAATCGTGGGGCCGTCTTTGGTTTCAATGCACTCGCTGGCCACACCCGGGCCCATGACTTCTGACAAACCGTAAATGTCTACCGCGTCAATTTGCATGCGCTTTTCGATGGCAGCGCGCATGTCATTGGTCCAAGGCTCGGCTCCAAAGATGCCGATGCGCAGTGAAGATGTTTTCGGGTCAATGCCTTGGCGTTCAAACTCATCGGCAATGGCCAGCATGTAGCTGGGCGTGACCATGATGATGTTGGGTTTGAAATCTTGGATCAGCTGCACTTGGCGCTCAGTCTGACCACCGCCAAAGGGCACCACCGTGAGGCCCAGTTTTTCAGCCCCGTAATGCGCACCCATACCGCCCGTGAACAACCCGTAACCATAGCTCACGTGCACCATGTCGCCGGGCTTGGCACCGCCCGCGCGGATGCTGCGGGCCACCACGGTAGACCAGGTATCGATGTCTTTGAGGGTGTAGCCCACCACGGTGGGTTTACCGGTGGTGCCACTTGACGCGTGAATGCGTGCGCAGTTTTCACGCGGCACAGCAAACATGCCAAACGGGTAGCTGTCACGCAGGTCGGCCTTGGTGGTGAAAGGGAATTGAGCGATATCCGCCAAGCTCTTGCAGTCATTCGGATGCACACCAGCAGCGTCGAACTTGGCCCGATAAACAGAGGAGTTGGCGTAGGCGTGTTGCAACGTTTGCTGCAAACGCTTGAGCTGCAAACTGCGCAGCTCGTCGATGCTGGCCTTTTCGATGGGCTCTAGAGGGAAAGCTTTTTGGCTCATTCAAAACTCCACTTGATCAACTGACGACAGCGCGAGGACTGCACCGCGTCATTTATTCCGGCACCACAGTGCCTTGTATTTGCGCGCTCTTGCCACGGAACATGGCAATCACCTCGTCATTTTGATTGGTGACTTTCATGTCGTAGATGCCATGACGCCCGCTCAGAGTCTGCTCAAGGCCCTCACAAGTCAGCACATCGCCCAGCTTGCCGGGCTTCAAAAACTCGATACTGCAACCCGCTGCCACCGCATTCTTGTTGTAACTGTTGCAGGCAAATGCGAAGGTCGAATCGGCCAAGGTGAAGATGAAGCCGCCGTGGCAAATTTGGTGGCCATTCAGGTGCAAGGCTTTGACCGCCATGCGCATCACGGCGCGGCCGGGTTCGCAAGTCAGCAGCTCCATGCCCATGGTGTCTTTGGATGCCACGTCGACCGCGAACATGGTCTCGCCGACTTGGCGGGCGATGGTTTTCGGATCGCTCATCATTCGCCTTTGAATTGGGGTGCGCGCTTTTGCAGGAAGGCGTTGACGCCTTCCATGTAATCGTGAGTTTTGCCCAGCATCGATTGCGTGTCGCGCTCCACATTCAGGTGGGCGTCGAGCGACCGAGTGCCTGCATCGCGCAACAAATGACGGGTGGCCACCAAGGCCTTGGTGGGCATCACCGCCAGCTTGTCTGCCAACGCCAAGGCTGCAGCCAAACAATCCTCTGCCACATCCCAAATCAGCCCCCACTCTTTGGCTTTGTCCGCCATGAGCTTTTCGCCCGTCATGGCCAGCGCCATGGCCCGCGGCAAACCCAGGCGTTCCACCAGCAACCAGCTGCCCCCCGCATCGGGTATCAAACCAATTTTGCTGAAGGCCTGGACAAAACTGGCGGAAGGCGCGGCAATCACCATGTCACATGCCATGGCCACCGATGCACCAGCACCCGCAGCCACGCCGTTGACGGCGCAAATGACAGGCATACGAAGCGTCTGCAAGCGGCGCGTGGTCGGGTTGAAAGCATCGTTGATCACGGGACCTGGGTCTGCCCGCTCCAGCAAACCAGCCCCTGCCGTGAAATCGAGTTCTGACAAATCGAGCCCGGCACAAAAACCTCGGCCTGCACCGGTCAAGACCAAGGCGCGGATGGCGGGGTTGGCTTCAGCTTGATCGAATGCAGCCCACAAGCACTGGTGCATTTCCCGGGTAAAACTGTTGAGGGCTTGTGGACGGTTGAGCGTGACAAGGGCTACAGCGCCTCGCACCTCGTACAACACCGATGCGGTGGTTTCGGTCATATCGTGTCTCCAGAAGATGTGAATGTACCATTAACCGACCGATCGGTTGGTGAATTTTTTCCCTATGAGTTGAAGGCATGAAGGCGACTTTACCGGCTGAATTCGATGCTTTATTCACCCCAGCAGAAAAAAGCGACAGTCAACACAAAGCGCGCATGGTTATAGTCTTTCTTTCACAGTCACACCTCGTTGGAGAATCACTTGAGCTACGAAAACATCGAAGTCCGCATTGAAGGCGGTCAAGTTGGCATCATCACCCTCAACCGACCCAAGGCTCTGAATGCGCTCAACGGCGCATTGATGGACGAATTGGGCTTGGCCCTCAAAGCTTTTGATGCGGACGAAGCCATTGGTTGCATGGTGATCACCGGCAGCGAAAAAGCGTTTGCAGCCGGTGCGGACATCGCGGCCATGGCCAAGTTCAATTTCCATGAGGTTTACAAAAACGACTTCATCACCCGCAATTGGGAAACCATTCGCAGCATCCGCAAGCCTGTGATCGCAGCGGTGAGCGGTTTTGCATTGGGCGGCGGTTGCGAGTTGGCCATGATGTGCGACTTCATCATCGCCGCAGACAACGCCAAGTTTGGGCAACCCGAAATCAAAATCGGCATCATTCCTGGCGCAGGCGGAACGCAGCGCCTGCCCCGCGCCATGGGCAAGTCCAAGGCCATGGACTTGGTGCTGACGGGACGCATGATGGACGCAGCCGAAGCAGAACGTGGTGGTTTGGTCAGCCGTGTTGTGCCGCTCGACAAACTGATGGACGAAACACTGGGCGCAGCCCTGATGATTTGCGGCTACGGCCAACTGGCCACCATGGCTGCCAAAGAAAGTGTGAACCGCGCATTTGAAAGTGGCTTGACGGATGGCGTGATGTTCGAGCGCCGCCTCTTCCACGGATTGTTCGCCACCGCCGATCAAAAGGAAGGGATGGATGCCTTCTTGAACAAGCGCGCGCCCCAGTTCATCAACGGTTGAGGGGCCGCATGCGAACCGACAAGCCGCTGCTTGCGCTCAGCCGGGTAGCGTCAACAACTCGGGTTGCCATACCAAGCGCTCGGGTGCACTGAAACACAGAAATCGCTTGTTGGTCGCACGGCCAATGGTGCACAGACCCAGCCGTTTGGCGACATCCAGACCCATTTGCGTGATCCCGCTTCGCGAGACCACAACAGGGACGGCCATTTGCGCCGACTTGATCACCATTTCGCTGGTTAAGCGACCTGTGGTGTAGAAGACTTTGTCATGACCAGACACATCGTGCATCCACATCCAACCCGCGATGGTGTCAACCGCGTTGTGTCGCCCCACATCTTCCACAAACATGAGCATCTCATCCCCATGAAACAAGGCACAACCGTGCACGGATCCAGATGACTTGTAGGTGGTTTCTTGTACGCGGATGGCATTGACCAAGCCATACAACTGCGATTGTGTGATTTGGGCTGGGGGCAAATCAATGTCATCGATGTGATTCATCAAATCGCCGAACACGCTGCCTTGACCACAGCCGGTGGTCACGACGCGCTCGGCGCTGCGCTCGATGACGACCTGGGCATTGGCGCGGGTTTTGACAGCGGCAACGCCAGGCTCGCCCACTTCGCCTTCACCAATGGTCCAATCCACAGTGATGGATTCGATCTGCTGCACCGAATCGATCAGGCGCTGGTTGCGCAAAAAACCCAGAACAAGCCACTCTGGCTCGGCCCCCAGGGTCATCAAAGTCACCAGCTCTTTTTTATCCAAGTAAATGGTCAGCGCTCGCTCGGCAGGGATTTGCGTCTCGGATGACTCACCGAATTCGTTGCACACGGGCACGCTGCGGGTCAGGGGTGCACGCGCCCGGGTGATATGGGGCTTGAGCGAGGCCGATGCGGCCACAGGGTCGTTCAGAACTACAGACATGGCTTGAGCCTAACGTAAAAATCCCCCGCCGTTGCCGACGGGGGATTTTGCGGTGGGGTGCAAAAAAGGATCAGCCTTTTTTGGCCGGTGCAGCCGCGGGCTTGGCACCTGCTGGAGCGGCTGCGGGTGCAGCGGCAGGCGCTGCAGCCGTGGTTTCTGCAGGCTTATAGGCACCAGGGTCCACACAAGCAGGTGTTGCAGTGGGCGCGGCCTTGCCTTTACCCTGTGTTTTGTAATAGTGCGCTGCCACTTTTTCCCGCGACTTGCACAACTGAAAGTCTGCCACTTTGTTACCGTGTGCCGTTTTGGCTGCTGCCTCAGCCGCCTTGGCCTTGGCCTCGTCACTCAGGGGTGGCAGTTTGGCCACAGCGCCGAAGCTGATGGCCAATGCACTCAGAACAAACAAATGCTTTTTCATGTGAATTCTCCTGGCTCAAGCCGAAGCCGTTGACGTATTGGATGAAGGGGCTGCTCCAGCGGATGTTGAGCGTTGCGCAGGAATTTTCCCCGACTTGACATCGTCGTACCACAATTCATGGTGCTCTTTGGCCCATGTTTCATCCACATAGCCCGTGCGCATGGCTTTGTAAGCCCCGCGCATGCCCAAAGTGCCCATGTAAATGTGACCGATGAACATGGCCATCATGAACAAGCTGGCCACACCGTGGATCATGTTGGCGATCTGCATGGTGGCCCGCTCGTAAATCAAGCCAGGAATGAGCATGTTCAGCACCAAACCAGAGGCCACGACGACGGCACCCAAGAACAAGACACCGGCCCAGAACAAGACTTTTTCACCGGCATTGAACCGGTGCGAAGGCACTTCGGTACCGGAAAACAATCCGCCGCCTTTGAGCAGCCACACCATATCGTCTTTGCTCGGCATATTGTCTTTGACGAATGTGATGAACACGATCACCAAAGACACTGCGAAAAGTGGTCCTGCAAAGTTATGGATGTTCTTCAGGGCGAAGGAAAGCCAACCGAACAGGGTATCACCCAGAACCGGCAACAAAAAATACTTGCCGTAGGCAATCACGATGCCCGAAATGGCCAAGGCACAAAAAGCGATGGCGTTGGCCCAATGCGCGGAACGCTCAAAGGGGGTGAAACGCTCGATCTTTCGGCCCGTTTCTTTGCCGTGCAATTCGATCGTGCCTTTGCTGAAATAAAACAAAGCCATCGCACCGACCGCGATCAACAACACAGCTGCCCCATAAGGGATGATGATGTTGTTGCGCACTTGACGCCAAGACTCGCCTGCCGAGGACAAGCGGGATCCGGGGTACTGCACGAAAGGCTGAATCAAATTGCCGGCCTCTGGCGCTTGGCTTTTGGGCAAGCTGGTGAAACCCGTCACGCCCTGACCCACCGCACGCCAAACAGGCGCATTGTTACCAGGCTGAACCTCTGCCCTTTGGGCATTGGTTTGGTCTTTGTACTTGGGATCGGCATCCGCGCTGGGTGCAATCTGAAATATATTGGCACTTTTCACGCCCAGGCTGTTTGGAGCCGACGCAACAGGGTTTGCAGGCGCGGCAACAGGAGCCTGCGTTTGGGCAGAAACGCCCAAAGCAGCCAGTGCCAGCCCAACAGTCATTAAGAAGCGGCGCATGAACTTCTCCTGGTCACTCACTTGGGGGCACGAGTGTGGTCGTCTTGACCGTACTGAGCACGGGCTTTGAGGTGGTTAGACCATCCAGCCTTGTCACCGGCCTTCCAGCCCGGATCGGTGTAAACAGCGACCCCCGTGCCTGCAACTGCTGGCTTATCAGAACCAACACCAGCCTTGTCTTGGCGAGTTTCGCCACAAGCTGCCAGCAAAAACAGGCTGCTCAAAATGATGGCTGCTTTCATGCTCATGCTCCTTTGGCTTGGTTGCCGTAAGCCGTTCCCCAGCCCCAGACTTCTGCGCCTTTGCCACGCTGAACCACACGGCCACGCAGAATGTCGGCAACCACATCGCCGTCACCCGCAAGCAGCGCCTTGGTGGAACACATTTCCGCGCAGGCTGGCAATTTGCCTTCGGCCAGACGGTTGCGACCGTATTTGTCGAACTCGGCTTGGCTGCCATGCTCTTCAGGACCACCGGCACAGAACGTGCACTTGTCCATCTTGCCGCGCAGACCGAAGGTGCCGGTAGACGGGAATTGGGGCGCGCCAAACGGGCAAGCATAAGAGCAATAGCCGCAACCAATACAGATGTCCTTGTCATGCAAGACAACGCCTTCGTCGGTCTTGTAAAAGCAGTTCACGGGACAAACGGCCATGCAAGGTGCATCCGAGCAGTGCATGCAAGCCACCGAGATCGACTTCTCGCCCGGTACGCCGTCGTTCAATGTGACCACACGGCGGCGGTTCACACCCCATGGGACTTCATGTTCATTTTTGCAAGCGGTCACGCAGCCGTTGCACTCGATGCAACGCTCTGCGTCGCAAATAAATTTCATTCGTGCCATCGTATTCTCCTGAGCCGATTAAGCTTTTTCGATGTTGCAGATGGTGGTCTTGGACTCTTGCATCATGGTCACGCTGTCGTAACCATAGGTGGTGGCCGTGTTGACCGCCTCACCGCGCACGATGGGTGCAGCGCCTTTAGGGTAGTGAGCCAACATGTCGGCGCCTTGCCAGCGACCTGAGAAGTGGAAAGGCAAGAACACGGTATCGGGCGCTACACGCTCGGTCACCATGGCCTGCACATTGATGCGAGCGCCTGTGGGTGAGGTCACCCATGCACGCTCGCCATTTCGAATACCACGATCTGCAGCGGACTTGGGATTGATCTCCACAAACATCTCTTGCTGCAATTCGGCCAGCCAAGGGTTGGAGCGGGTTTCTTCACCACCCCCCTCGTACTCAACCAATCGACCTGAGGTCATGATGAGAGGGAACTTCTCATGCAACTTGTCGGCGATGTTTTTGTCTTGGACCGTTTTGTACAAGGTGGGCAAACGCCAGAAGGCTTTGCGGTCGTCGTGCGTGGGGTACTTGACCATCAAGTCTGGGCGCGTGCCATACAAAGGCTCGCGGTGCTGTGGAATCGGGTCAGGGAAGTTCCAGACCACTGCACGCGCTTTCGCATTGCCAAAAGGATGGCATCCATGGCCTTTCATGAACACGCGGATCATGCCGCCCGATGAATCGGTCTTCCAGTTCTTACCTTCGGCCTTGGCTTTTTCAGCCTCGGTCAACTCGTCCCACCAACCCAGTTTCTTCAGCAAGATGTGGTCGAGTTCAGGGTAACCGGTGGTGATGTCGGCGCCCAAGGAATGGGAGCCGTCTTCGGCCAACAGGCTCTTGCCATCGCGCTCAACGCCAAAGTTGGCGCGGAAGTTACCGCCGCCGTCCATGACATGCTTGGAGGTGTCGTAAAGGTTAGGCGAACCAGGGTGCTTGAGTTCAGGGGTGCCGTAGCAAGGCCATGGCAAACCGAAATAATCGCCGGTGAAGTCGTAACCGGTTTCTTTGTCTTTGCCGCCTTTGGCTTTCAAGGTCTTCACGTCGAACACATGCATGTTCTTCATGTGGGCCTTCAAGCGCTCTGGGCTTTGGCCGGTGTAGCCAATGGTCCAAACGCACTTGTTGATTTCACGCAGGATGTCTTCGGGCATAGGCTCTTCCATACCGCCGACTTTTTGCATTTTGTAATTCTTGACCAACTCGGCACCAAAGCCCAGTTTTTGCGCCAATTGGTACATGATCATGTGGTCAGAACGGCTCTCCCACAAAGGCTCAATGACCTTCTCACGCCACTGAATGGAGCGGTTGGAAGCCGTGCAAGAACCCGAGGTTTCAAACTGCGTGCAAGCAGGCAGCAGATAAACAGCTCGGTTGGGGTTCAGGTCTTCTGGTTTGCCAGGCATGGCCGCCATCGACGCAGTGGCCGATGGATAGGGATCGACCACCACCAACAAGTCCAGCTTGTCCATGGCGCGCTTCATGTCCAAGCCGCGGGTCTGAGAGTTGGGGGCATGGCCCCAATAAAACACACCGCGCAGGTTGCTGTCTTGATCGATCAACTCGTTGTTCTCTAGCACACCATCGATCCAGCGGGACACGGTGATGCCGTTTTTGCCCATCATGGCAGGCGATGCAAACTGTTTTTTGATCCACTCGAAGTCTACGCCCCAAGCGTTGGCGAAGTGCTTCCAAGAGCCTTCGGCCAAACCGTAGTAGCCGGGCAAAGAATCTGGGTTAGGGCCCACATCGGTTGCGCCCTGTACGTTGTCGTGGCCACGGAAAATGTTGGTGCCGCCGCCGGTCTTGCCCACGTTACCCAAAGCCAATTGCAAAAGGCAAGAGGCGCGGACGATGGCATTGCCGATCGTATGCTGCGTTTGGCCCATGCACCAAACGATGGTGCCGGGGTTGTTCTCGTGCAGCATTTTGGCGATCTTGAAAACTTGGTCTTCTTTGACGCCGCAAGCTTCTTCGACCTTGTCTGGCGTCCACTTGGCCATGACTTCTGTCTTGATCGCGTCCATGCCAAAGACACGGTCGTTGATGTATTTCTTGTCTTCCCAGCCGTTCTTGAAGATGTGGTACATCAAACCGAACAAGAAAGGAATGTCTGTGCCGGAGCGGATGCGCACGTACTCATCGGCCTTGGCGGCTGTGCGCGTGAAACGGGGGTCGACCACAATCATCTTGCAGCCGTTTTCCTTGGCATGCAGCATGTGCAGCATCGACACGGGGTGGGCTTCAGCAGCATTGGAGCCAATGTACATAGCGACCTTGCTGTTTTGCATGTCGTTGTACGAGTTGGTCATCGCCCCGTAACCCCAGGTGTTGGCCACACCCGCCACCGTGGTTGAATGGCAAATACGCGCTTGGTGGTCGCAGTTGTTGCTGCCCCAGAAGCTCACAAATTTGCGCAGCAAGTAAGCTTGCTCGTTGTTGCTCTTGGAGGAGCCGACCACATAAATGCTGTCTGGGCCACTGGCCTTGCGCAGCTCCAGCATCTTGGCGCTGATCTCGGTGAGGGCGGTGTCCCAGCTGATGCGCTCGTATTTGCCCTTGACCAATTTCATGGGGTAGCGCAAACGGTACTCACCATGGCCGTGCTCACGCAAAGCAGCACCTTTGGCGCAATGGGCACCCAGGTTGATGGGTGAATCAAACACAGGCTCTTGACGAACCCAAACCCCGTTTTCAACCACCGCATCGACAGCGCAGCCGACAGAGCAGTGTGTGCAGATGGTGCGTTTGACTTCAACCTTGCCTGCTCCCACGATGGAAGTGCCTTTGCCGGCATGGGCTTTTTGCACCAGCGTGAGCTGTGAAGCAGCCAAACCGACACCCACACCCAAACCCGAACGGCGCAAGAAACTGCGGCGGTCCAAGGTGGGCAAAGCCTGCGACAAACCACGGCGCAAGCTGTGGATGAACGGAGAAGAAACAGCACCCGAGGTGCCAGATTGTTTTTTGGTCAGCAACATGGAGGGCTCCAGTTGGGAGTGAACAGGAATGAAGGCGAAAAAAGAATCAGACCCGTGTGGTCTTGTAGTACTGCTGAACGTGTTCGCTCAACGTGTAGCCACCACCGCGGGTGGGCTTTGGGGTGGCAGGTGCAGCAGGCGCCACATGGCTGACCACACCAGGCAAAACGGCTGTTGCAGCGGCCACAGCACCGACCGTCGCAGCACCGGAAAACAGACTGCGGCGCGAAAGAGCGGAAGTTTTGGAAGACATGGAAGACTCCGGAAAAAGGAAAACTCAGGGCAAGCTCAAATAAGCAATCTCATGCAAATGTTTGCATAGGAAGAATGCTAGGGCCCGATGTCCAAGTAATCAAGGTGAAAACCCTTGGGTACTAGAAAGACATGTCAAGTTGGTGACGCGAATCTCAAGCAAAGCCCAAGATGCTGTGTGCTGGCACACACAGGACCCTCAGGCCTGTGACGCGATCACTCGGTTTTATCGTCTTTGCCCGAAGACAAATAATCAAACACAGCCAAACCCAAACCCCCCAACAAGATGAGGGTGATGTCCAACTGGGGCAACTTGTAAATATAGGGCAGCAGGAATGCTGCAACCAAAGCCAGACCTAAGAGGCCAGTGAAGCGTTCAAGCGATTTCATGCCAGATTCCTTTTAACAAATTCAGACACCAACCAACGCGCAGAGCGCAGCAGGCGGGCATCGTTTTGGTGAGCGCCAACGGCCTGTACACCCAATGGCAAGCCATTGGACAGGTTCATCAGCGGCAAGTTGAGGCTGGGCAGACCTGCAAAACTCCAGGTGGTTTGCATGATCGGGTTGCCCGTCGATTCCAGCCCCACAGGGGCGGTGCCCAGCGCGGCCGGGCACAAAATGGCGTCATAAGTGGCGAAGTACTCGTCAAAAGCACTCATGACATGGAACTGGCGGTCTTTGGCCACCAGGTAATCGGTGACCGGGATGTTCACTGCTTTTTCGATGCGCGCTTGCAGGGGTTCGCTCAACTGCGCGCGGCTGTGAAGCCATTCTTTTTGCAGACAAAACGCCAGCTCGGACTCGTTGAGGGTGACCAGCCAAGGCGCCACATTGCGCACGATGTCGGGCAAGGCCGCGTGTGTCACGCAGTCGCCCAAGTGGTCCACAAAAGCCTCATAGGCTTCGCGGGCTTCGGGATCGACCTGGTCCCACCAAGGTGTTTTGACAAAGCAAAACTTCGGCTGCAGCGGTGGCTCCGAGACAGCCACATCGTACAAACGGCGCGGGGCCTGTCGTGCAGTGGCGGCGTCATGGCCGTCGTCGCCCGTCAGGATCTCGGCCACACAGGCGATGTCTTCCAAGTTGCGGGCAAAAACGCCCACTTCGTCGAGCGAAGGCGATTGGTCCAGCACCCCGGTGCGTGGCACCAACCCGCGTGAGGGCTTGTAAGCATAGACCCCGCAATACGAGGCCGGACGGATCACCGAGCCGTTGGTTTGGGTGCCCAGCGCCACGGGCACCATGCCCGCGGCTACGGCAGCGGCCGAACCACTGGACGATCCGCCAGGCGTGTGGGCTGTGTTGTGCGGGTTGCAGGTCGGACCCGCTTGGGTGGTGGCAAATTCCGTGGTCACGGTTTTGCCGAAGATCACGGCCCCCGCGGCGCGCAGGCGTGACACCACGGTGGCATCGCCCACCGAGTAACGGCCTTGGTGGATCGGGCTGCCGTATTCGGTGGGGAAGTCCATGGTGTCGATGATGTCCTTGACCGCCACCGGCACGCCATACAAAGGACCCGGCAAATGGCCGGCCGTACGGTCGCGAAACAGGTTGTCTGCCTGCAACGCCACCACCCGGTCATCGCGGTGCACAAAAGCGCGGATCTTGTCATCGGCGGCATCTACAAACTGGCCCAGTTTGACGGTGAATTCCTCCACCGTCTCCTGGCCTCTGAGCAAATGCTCGCGGATTTGCAGTGCCGTGAGTTCCGATACGTTAAGGGGACTGGCGCTCATCACTGCTGCTTGAAGAAATCAGGGTTGACCACCGACTCGTCGTTGGGGTCACGCTCCATCTCCACCGACTGGTCGAAGAACACCTCAGGCAAATAGGTCACCATGGCTGGAAAGACATAGGTCATGGCCAGTGTGAACAAAATGATGTACACAAAAGGCATGCACCCACTGAAGATGGTGTTCAATTGCAGACTCTTGGGTGCAACCCCTTTCAGGTAATAGGCGGACATCGCCATCGGCGGGGTCAAGAAAGCGGTCTGCAGGTTCACGGCGATCAAGATGCCGAACAAGATCGGGTCAATGCCATACAAGGGCAGCAAAGGCAAGAAGATGGGCACGAAGATGATGATGATCTCGCTCCACTCCAAAGGCCAACCCAAGATGAAAATCAAGAACTGGGACAGCAGCAAGAACTGCAAAGGCGACAGGTTCAATGCCAGCATGAAATCCTTGACCAGATTCTCACCGCCCAAGTAACCAAACACCGAGGCGAAAGTGGCCGAACCGACAAACAGGAAACACACCATGGCCGAGGTGCGGGCCGTGAGGTAAACCGACTCGCGCAGCCGCTGCCAAGTGAAGGCGCGGTAGACAATCGCCAAGATGATGCCGCCCAACACGCCCATGGCGGCCGCTTCGCTGGGGGTTGCCAAACCAAACAAAATAGAGCCCAACACCGACATGATCAAGACGGCCAAAGGCACAAAGGCCTTCAGCACCATGACAATGCTTTCCCAGACGGAATAATCGTAAACATCTTTGGGCTTGGGGCACAAAGAGGGATTCAGCGTGGCGCGCACGATGATGTAGATCAGGTACAGAAGAGCCAAGGTGAAGCCAGGGATGATGGCCGCAGCGTACATCTTGACCACCGACACACTGGCTGTGGCCGCATACACAATGAGCAAGATGGAGGGTGGGATCAAGATGCCCAAAGTGCCACCTGCCGTGATCACACCACTGGCCAGTTTTTCGTCATAACCGGCTTTGAGCATCGCCGGCAAGGCGATCAGGCCCATCAGGGCCACCACCGCGCCCACAATGCCGGTGGCTGTCGCAAACAGCGTACAAGTGACCAGTGCAGCCACGGCCATCGAGCCAGGAACGCCTCGCAAGCCGACCTGCAAACTCAAAAACAACCTGTCCAGGATGTTGGCGCGCTCAATGATGTAACCCATGAACAAAAACAAGGGGATCGATATGAGCACATCGTTGTTCATCACGCTGAAAGTGTTCTGCGTGAACAAGTACAAGATGCGGTTGTCCCAAATCAACTGGTCGGGCGTGAAATAGGCGTAAAAACCAAAGCCCATGCCCATGGCCATCATCGTGAAGGCGATCGGGAAACCGAAAAAGATAAAGACAATGAAGAGCCCCAGCATTAAGAGGGCGACAAACGGATCACTCATGATGGTGCTTTCTCAGCGTGTTGTTGGATCAACACTTGTTCAAGTTCTTCGACATCGCTGCCGCGCGACAACCATTCGCCCGTGCGGATGCACACCAGGCAACGCATGACCTCTGCGGCACCCGCAATCAGCAGCGTGACGCCGGCCACAAAAATGATCGACTTCAGGGGCCAAACCGGCACGCCTGCTGGGCTGTTCACGCTGGACTCCAAAATGCGCGTGCTTTCGTAGGCGTACTGGCCACCCGTGAACACCATGGCAAAAATGCCTGGAAAGAAAAACACGAAATACAAAGCCAAATCCACTTTGGCCTGTGTGCGGTTGGACCAGTTGCGGTAAAAGAAGTCGCCGCGAACATGGGAGTTGCGCGAGAGGGCGTAAGCACCTGACATCATGAACATGGCACCGTAGAGCATGTAGCTCATGTCAAACGCCCAAACCGTGGGGCTGTTGAGCACATAACGCATGAACACCTCAAAACAGGTGGATGCGGTCAGGATCAATACACACCAAGAAAAGGCGTGACCAATCGACTTATTGAGGATGTCAATCCTTCGAATCCAAACTTCCATACAACTTACCTCTAGACAGACAAAAACAAAGGCTGTCGGAAGAAATTCCGACAGCCTTCAGGGGGACTCTGTGATCAGACTGGCAGTTTGGTCTTCTGCACGTGCTCGTAAGCCATGCGGTAGTTGGCTTCGTTGGTGAAGTGGTAGAAGCCCACGCGGCGTGACCAGGCCTTGAACGAATCGTTCACTTCCTTGAACATGTCGACTTCTTTCTCCAACTTGGCCGTGACCACGTCCCAAGCCGCCAGCTGGCCCTTGTAGACATCGGCGCTGGTGCGAGAGACCTGCACCTTGTGCTTGACGATCAACTCTTGCAAGTCTTTGGAGTAGTTTTCGTGCGCCAAAGCGGTCGAAGCGGTCGAAGCGGCTTCTGCGGCGTACTTGAGCACAGCCTTCAGGTCAGCAGGCAAGGCGTTGTACTTGTCCTTGTTGAAGATGATTTCAAAGAATTCCTGAGCCTGATGGAAGGAACCCATGGAATAGAACTTGGCCACGTCTTGTGCACCAAAGCGCATGTCGGCGGTGGGGTTGTTGAATTCGAAGGCATCGATCACGCCGCGCTGCATGGCGGGCACGATTTCACCGCCAGGCAACTGGGCCACAGCCATGCCCATTTCTTGCAGCATGTCGGCAGCCAAACCGATGGTGCGGTACTTGAAACCCTTCAAGTCGGCCGCCTTCTTGGGTGGGGACTTCTTGAACCAACCCAAAGGCTGAGAAGGCATGGGGAAGGAGAAGAAGCCGACGACGTTCAGGTTCATCTTGGCGACCAGCTTGTCCCACAACTGTTGGCCACCACCGGCCTGAATCCAGCTCAAGCCAATATCGGGGGTGGCGCCGCTCACGGGGCCGGTGCCGAACAAAGAAGCCGATTTGTTTTTGCCATACCAGTAGCCAGACACGTGGTGGCCACCGTCGAGCACGCCTTTGCTCACGGCGTCGATGATTTCGAAAGGCTTGACCACAGCACCTGCGGGCAAATAATCGATTCTCAGGCGGCCACCAGACATCTCGTTGACGCGGGTGACGTACTGCTGGGCCATCTCACTGAAAATTTCGTTGGTGCCCCAAGAACCTTGCATCTTGAACACGATGGGGGCTTGGGCCACAGCGATCATGGGCGCGCCGGCCAGCGGCACAGCGGCGGCTGCGGTCGCTGCTTTGGCGAAGAAACGGCGACGGCTGGTTTCGGGCGCATCGGCAGATTTTGTTGAAATATCTTGTTGAGCTGGGGTCATGGGATGTCTCCTGTTGAACGTGCAAGCGTAAAAAGTTACTGCTCAGTATCGGATTATGAGTGGTGGCTAAGAGTTAAAGCTAAGTGATAACCCTTAAATGCTTGGTCATTTTTTTCAGTTGGTTTAAGAAAAAAATTCAATCAGGTCACCAAATCAAATCCTTGGGCCTCAACACTCAAAAACCCCTCGGTGAAGTGGGCCAAGCGGGCATAAAAAACAGCTTTGGGGTGTGCCATCACCGCCTGACACATGAGCGGTAGCCAAGGCTTCACATGTTGACTGAAAAAAGCCAACTGATGGGTGAGGTTGGACACCGTGACATCGTCACCCGCAATCAAATACCGCATGACCTCAAACACATAGGCGGCATGGTCTTCGGTTTCCGACATGTCCTCGCTCCGACCCAAACCCAGCGCAGCCAAGTCGTCGCGCAACCTGACCAGTGGTTTTTCGTTCAAAAAACCACTGATGTAATGTGAGCCAAAGAGGTAGATCTCAGGTTTGCCCACGCCACCAAAGAGTTGGTTGTACTCGGAGGCAATTTGGGATTCGGTCAAACCGCGCGCGCAGGCCACCAATTCGCGCCAAGGCTCCTCCAGAAAAGCACCCGCATCAGGAGCTTCAGTGACGGCCACTTGCAGCTGGCCCAACAGCTCAGCCGCAGGCGCCGCGTAAAAAAGCTGGGACAGCAGGCCGTAAATCTCTGCGCGTGCGGTCTCTTCGTCCAGCGCATGGCTGTGGGCGGACAGGTTCAGGTCTTGGCTCATGGCAACAACTTATCGGGTTTTGGGGGGCAACTGGCCATCGGTGATGCGCACCTGGTTCTCGTCATTGAACATGTCAATCACTCGGCAGTCACCGCACATTTTCAGGCGCTCAAGGGCTGGCCCCTGAAACATGCTGTGGCCTGTGAGGCGACCCAGCATGGTCTCAATCGCCTTGAGCGTGCCAAAGGGCTTGGCGCAGCGGATACAGGCATAAGGCGGGCTGCTGTGTACCACCCGCGGTTGGGCGCGCTCGGGCACCAAAGACAAGCGTGGCTGCAGGCTGATGGCGTTTTCTGGGCAGGTTTTGGCACACAAGCCGCATTGCACACAGTTTTTCTCAACAAACTTCAGTTCAGGCTGCAAGGGGTTGTCTTGCAAGGCAGATGAAGGGCAAGCGCCCACACAGCTCATGCACAGCGTGCACTTGCTGCCGTCCACCGTGATGCTGCCCAAGGGCGATCCGGCCTCTGGCAAAGCCAAGGCTTTGGGGCGAGTGGCCTCGTCCATGGCCATCACGGGCGACTGTGCCATCAGGTGGTCGATCACCAGCTCCAGATTACTGCGCTTTTCGGCTTGCACCGCATGGCGGGCTGCGGTGGCCGGTCCGGCAGGCAAATTGCTGGCCTTCAGGGCGCGGGCACACAAGCGCTGCAAATCGCCGTCTAAAGCCGTGGCGGTCTTGGCTTCGATGAGTTGGAAATGCACACCGTTGTAACCCAGACCGCTCAGCAGGCTTTGGGCCACGGCCATTTGTTCCATGAGTGCAGACCGGTATTGCGGCGCTTCTTCAGCGGTGATCAGCACCATCACCTGGCGCGCACCATAGGCCACGGCCGAGAGCCACAGTTCCATGCCGACACTGGCGGTGTGCCACAGGGCCACGGGCATCACGCGGGCGGGCACGCCCTGCATGACACCGAGCTGTGCAGCGCGACCCAACTCGTCGATCAGCGCTTGGCCCTTTTCTTGGCTGTGCAAAAGCAAAGCGGCATCACGCCCGCCTGCGGCCTGGTAAGCCGTGAGCAAACTGCGGATCTTGGCGCCCTGCTCAGCCGGACGCGGGTAAGCGTAGGTGAGCGCTCCTGTGGGGCAAGCCGTGGTGCAAGCGCCACAGCCCACGCACAGGTTGGGATTGACCACGATTTGCTGGCGGCTTTTGTCTGAGCGCACGGCTTCGGCCGAGCAGATGTCGATGCAA
The DNA here is from genome assembly GCF_943326455.1 of Limnohabitans sp. Rim8. Classification (NCBI taxonomy): domain Bacteria; kingdom Pseudomonadati; phylum Pseudomonadota; class Betaproteobacteria; order Burkholderiales; family Comamonadaceae; genus Limnohabitans; species Limnohabitans sp. Rim8. The sequence goes on along the minus strand of NZ_CALPTI020000002.1, from coordinate 141,816 downwards.
GCGCTGCAACCGACTTGTTCGTTGCGGCTGTGGGCGCAGAGCTTTTGCTTGTAGGCAAAAAAGCGTGGCTTTTCAAACTCGCCCACCAGTTCACGCACCTTGAGCAGGGTTTGCAGGTCTTGCCCGTCCCAGCGGAAGAAGCCTTGGGGCAAGGCGTGCGATGTGAACGTGGGCGAGGCTTTGTCGCCGCGCAGGTCGAGCACCACATCAAAGCGCTCGGTTTGCGGGCGGGCGTCGCGGCTGAAGTCGATGGCGCCTGCGGCTTCGCAGACCTTGAGACAGTCGCGGTGCGAACTACAGCGCGACAAGTCCACTTGGTAATCGAGACCAATGGCCTGCTCTGGGCAGGCGGCCACACAAGCATTGCAGCGGGTGCACAGGTCCAGGTCTATCGGGTTGCTGGCGTCCCAAGACACCTCAAAAGCACCCAGCCACCCTTTGAGGCTTTGCAAGCGACCCGCCACCACCGGGAAGCGCCGCTCTTGGCTACCGCCTGCGCTGCCTGCGCCTTGGGCAAAGATCGTGACCTGCATGGAATCGGCCAAAAAACTGGCGGCACGTTCGGCGGCATCCAAGGCCCCGATGATGAGCACGCGGCCCTCCGTTTTATACGTGACCGTGGCCACCGGCTCGGGCTCGGGTAAATGGGCAGCGGCCAGCAAGGCGGCCATTTTGGGCGTGGCGTATTCGGCTTCTTTGCCCCAGCCACCCGTTTCGCGAATGTTGACGAAGCGGATGGGCGAAACAGCACCTTCGGTTTGCTCGGCCAGGTCACTGAACAGGCGTTTTTCTTGGGTGCATGCCACCACCACGGTCTCGCCGGTTTTCACGGCTTTTTGAAATTGACCCGCCTCACGGCGGCACAAGGTGGTGTGCAGCGTCAGGTCTTCACCCAGTGCTTTGCCCAGGGCTTGGGCTTGCAGGGGCATGGTTTGGTTGCAGTTGCAAATCAGGGTGGTCATGTTCTGGAGCTAATCGTGTTGTTGGCGCTGCGGTGTGCTGCTGGTCAGGCGTGTCTAAAGATTGCGGCGACTGTGCCACATCGGCCGAGCCTTCTTGCAAGGCAGGACTTTCATCAGGGTTTCCACTGATTGGAGCCGCATTACCCAGGGGGACAGCGGGATTTTCAGAATTTGCAGTGGCATCGCTGCTGGACGGGAAGAGATTCAAAAATTGGGCGCCGACCATTTTTTGCAACATGCCGGGAGGCAATGGGTCTGGTGTGTTGTAGTCACCGATGTAGATGTCCAAACCATCCATCACGTTGAAATGGGGGTCGGTGAACAGTTTTTTAACCGCTGTGTTGCGCACATCGGCGGCCACACCTTGCTGCATGAACGGCTGGAAATCGGATGAAGGTGTCAAAGCACGCGCGTCCTCCAAGGTGGGCAAGGGTGGGCGCTGTGCCGCTGGATCGGGCGCCGCCGTGGCGTCAACAGCGCCTGCAGCAGGCGGTACGGAAGACTGGGAAGGCAAATGGGCCTGACCGCCCACCGCCATAGCTTGGCTGTTGTCTGTTTTGGGCGGCACGGACTCCGTCGTTTCAAGGCCCTGCTTACGGCGGGACCAACGGCTGAAAAAATGGTCGCTCATGGCTTGGCCCCGGAACCTTTTCGCTTGCTGTCCGTGCTGACCGATGCGGGCTGACCAAACCGGTCGGTCAGACGCATGAAACTTTGTGGACGCTGGCGTTTCTTTTCTTCGGGCACAAAGTGTTGGGTCGCAAAGTCCAGCAACCATGCCACCGCCTCAGTGGGCAAGGGCACGGTTTCCACCGTCTCTTGCGCATCCAGCCATCGGCCTGCATCGTGGTAACTCAGGCTCAGGGCTTGCGGTACAGCCACAAGCTCTGTCCCATCTTCCTGATCAACCATGCGCCACATGACGAAATAGCAAGGCGTTGGCGAAGTCGCGTTGAGCCAATAACCCTCGGCATCGTCCGAGAACAGTTCCAGGGGCCAACCCGGATAAAGCCACAGAGACTCGTCGTCGGTATGCCGCAAACGTCGCGGCTCGCGGCCAAAATTCTCTTCCTGGGGCACCACATCGGCCAACAACCAACGGTGCGATTGCCAGCGTGCCATTGCGCCCTGAACGGCTTCGCGTCGCATCAGCACTGCCATTTCAGACAAAACGTGAACTGACATTTGTAACTTTCTCACCCTGTATGAGCTCTGAGGGTCGACCCTGTTGTTGAAATCACTTCACCGACCAGACCGTCCAAAGGGGCTGATTATGCGGCTGTACCCGTCACAGTTTCGATCCGCACTGCACAAAACTTGAACTCAGGAATTTTGCCAAAAGGGTCTAAAGCGGCATGGGTCAATTCATTGGCCGCCGCTTCGACATAGGCAAACGGAATGAAAACTGCGCCAACTGGGGTGCCGTCGTCTTGCCGCAGTTGCATCTCCACCGCCCCACGGCGAGAGGCCACTCGGATGCGCTGACCCGGCTCCAAGCCGATGCGGGCCATGTCAGCGCCGCACATGGAGGCCGTGGCCGCAGGCTCCAACGCATCCAGGACCGTGGCACGACGCGTCATGCTGCCGGTGTGCCAATGTTCCAGCTGACGACCGGTGATGAGCACCCAGGGAAAGTCGGCATCGGGCAGTTCTGCTGCTGGAATCAAATCGACAGGCACCAATTTCACCCGACCGTCTTGGGTCGGAAAGTGGTCCTGGAAAACGATGGACTGGCCCGGGTCGTCGGCGCTCAAGCAAGGGTAAGTGACCGAGCCCGCATCCAGCCGCGCCCAGTCGATGCCGCCAATCGCCGGAGCCATGGCTTGGCGCATTTCTTCATAGACCTCTGACACGCCCTCGTGTTCGCCCGCGTAGTGCCAGTCCAGGCCCATGCGCTTGGCGATCTGCTGGATGATCCACAAGTCAGGTTTCGCATTATCCGGCGGTTGCACCGCCTGGCGACCCATTTGCACCGTGCGGTCGGTGTTACTCACCGTGCCGGTTTTTTCGGGCCAAGCGCTGGCGGGCAACACCACATCGGCCAGCCAAGCGGTTTCGGTCAAGAAGATGTCTTGCACCACCAAGTGCTGCAAGCTGGCCAAGGCGTGGCGTGCGTGGTTCAAGTCGGGATCGCTCATGGCAGGGTTCTCACCCATGATGTACATGCCGCGCACCTTGTGTGGGTCGCTGTCCGGGGCCAGCGCTTTTTGCATGATCTCCACCACGGTGTAACCGGGTTGGTCATCCAGTGAGGTATCCCAAAATTTCTCGAACCAGTCGTGCGCCGACTTGTCGCTCACACGCTGGTAGTTGGGGTACATCATCGGGATCAGGCCCGCGTCGCTGGCGCCTTGCACGTTGTTTTGGCCGCGCAGCGGATGCAGACCCGTGCCGGGGCGGCCAATTTGGCCGGTGATGCTGGCCAACGCGATCAGGCAACGCACGTTGTCGGTGCCATGCACATGCTGGCTCACGCCCATGCCCCACAAAATCATGGCGGCCTGGGCACTGGCATAGGCCCGCGCCACTTCGCGGATGGTCTCGGCCGGGATGCCGCAGACCGCGCTCATGGCTTCGGGCGTGAAGGCCTGCACATGGGCCTTGAGTTCGGCCACGTTGTCGGCACGCTCGCGCATGAAGGCTTCGTCGCACAGGTTCTCGGTCACGATCACATACAGCATGGCGTTGAGCAGCGCCACGTCGGTATCGGCCTTGAAGGGCAGAGTGCGCCAAGCGTGACGCCCAATGTCGGTGATGCGCGGGTCCGCCAGAACAATGCGTGTGCCGCGCTGGGCAGCATTCTTCATCCAGGTGGCGGCCACCGGGTGGTTGCTGGTGGGGTTGGAGCCGATCACCAGGATGAGGTCGGAATGTTCGACATCGCGCACCGGGTTGCTGACTGCACCCGAGCCCACACCTTCGAGCAAGGCCGCCACACTGGACGCATGGCACAGGCGGGTGCAGTGGTCCACGTTGTTGCTGCCAAAGCCTGTGCGTACCAATTTCTGGAAAAGGTAAGCCTCTTCGTTACTGCCTTTGGCCGAGCCAAAACCGGCGAGCGACTTGGGGCCATGTTTCTGACGCATCGCGTTCAGGGGCTGTGCGGCCACTTCCAGTGCTTCTTCCCAGGTGGCTTCGCGGAAGACTTCGCGCCAGTCGGTGTGGCCATCGATGAGGCCCACATCCTTGGCCGCGCCCGGCTTGCGGATCAAGGGCTTGGTGATGCGGTCTGGGCTGTGGATGTAGTCCATGCCAAAACGGCCTTTGACGCACAAACGCCCTTCGTTGGCCGGGCCTTCTCGGCCTTTGACGCTGATGATTTTTTCATCCCGCACTTGGTAGGTGACCAGGCAACCCACCCCGCAAAACGGGCACACCGAGTCGACTTCGCGGTCAACGGTTTGCGGTCCCATATGGCTCTTGGGCATGAGCGCCCCTGTGGGGCAAGCCTGCACGCATTCGCCGCAGCCCACGCAACTGCTGCCGCCCATCGGATCGGCCAGGTCAAACACCACCTGCGTGTGCGCGCCCCGGAAAGCCAAACCAATCACGTCGTTGACCTGCAGGTCTCGGCAAGCGCGCTCACAACGGTTGCACTGGATGCAAGCGTCCAAGTTCACGGCCATGGCGGGGTGCGACAGGTCGGCGGGCACGGCTTCACGGCGCAGGGCTGCCAATTGCGGGCGCACTTGCACGCCGTGGTGCTCGGCCCATTGACTCAGTTCGCCGTGCGGCGCTTCAGCCCGATCGTCCAGCCATTTGTGGCCCTGCTCAGGCAAGTCGGCCAGCAGCATCTCCAACACCATCTTCTGGCTTTTGACCGCGCGCTCGCTGTCGGTGCGCACCTGCATGCCGGGCGTGGCGTTGCGGCAGCAACTCGGGGCCAGGGTGCGCTCGCCTGCAATTTCAACCACGCAAGCTCGGCAATTGCCGTCGGGTGCCAAGCCTTCCTTGTGGCACAGGTGCGGGATGGCAATGCCCAATTCTTTGGCGATGTTGAAAATGCTTTTACCGGCAGGCGCTTCGACGCTTTGGCCGTTGAGAGTGAATTGAACCGTGCTCATGCTGCCCCCACTTCGTGCGGGAAATACTGCAACACGCAGCGGATTGGGTTCGGCGCGGCCTGCCCCAGACCGCAGATGGACGCATCGCCCATGACTTGCGCGAGGTCTTCCAAGGTGTTGGCGTCCCAGACCTCAGCGGTCATGAGTTGCGCGGCCTTGTCGGTACCCACACGGCAGGGCGTGCACTGGCCGCAGCTCTCGTGCGCGAAAAAGCGCATCACATTCAGAGCCGCTTCGCGGGCACTGTCATGTTGGCTGAGTACCATCACGGCGGCCGAGCCGATGAAGCAGCCGTGGGGCTGCAGTGTGTCAAAGTCCAGCGGCACATCGGCCAAGCGAGCGGGCAAGATGCCGCCACTGGCACCGCCAGGCAGGTAGGCGTAGAGCGTGTGGCCCACGGCCATGCCGCCGCAGTATTCATCGACCAGCTCGCGCAGCGTGATCCCCGCAGGCGCGAGCTTGACGCCAGGTTGCTTGACGCGCCCGCTCACACTGAAGCGGCGCAGGCCCTGGCGACCGTGGCGGCCATGCGATGCAAAACTTTCTGCACCTTGTTCAATGAGTTCGCGCACCCAGTAAAGCGTCTCGAAGTTGTGCTCGAGCGTGGGGCGGCCAAACAGCCCGACCTCGGCGATGTAGGGCGGGCGCATGCGCGGCTCGCCCCGTTTGCCTTCGATGCTTTCGATCATGGCCGACTCTTCGCCGCAGATGTAGGCCCCCGCGCCACGGCGCAATTCGATGCGCGGCAGCGCGCAAGGCGGATTCAGTTTCAGCGCAGCCAATTCTTCGGTCAGCAAAACACGCGCTTCGTGGTACTCGTCACGCAAATAGATGTACACCGCCTCGCAGCCCACCACGCTGGCAGCGATCAGCACACCCTCCAAAAAGCGGTGCGGATCGGCTTCCAGGAAAGTGCGGTCCTTGAAGGTGCCGGGCTCGCCCTCGTCGATGTTCACCGCCATCAAGCGCGGGCCGGACTGGCTTCGCACGATGCGCCACTTGCGACCGGCCGGAAAACCCGCGCCGCCCAAGCCACGCAGGCCAGAAGACTCCAAACACTGGATGACCGATTCGTGGTCTTTCAGACCGGCTGCCACTTGCTGGGCCAGCTGGTAGCCCCCGGCTTTTTTGTAATCGTCGAAACGCAGTGCCTGGGGCAAGGCCAAGGGCTGCGTGCTGTTTTCGACCACCAAACGGCTCACATCCTGGGCCGTGGCAAACGCCACAGCCTGCTGGCCCACTTGCGCCGCAGGGGCCTGCTCGCAGCGGCCCAGACAAGGCACATGGACGACCTGCACATCCCCTACCAGTTCGCGCTGCAACTGTCGCAGCAAACTGTCGCTGCCCGCGAGGCTGCAGCTCAGGCTGTCGCACACCCGCACGGTGATGCGTGGGGCTGACACATCGTCTTTCAGAATCTCAAAGTGGTGGTAGAACGAAGCCACCTCGAACACCTCGACCACGGGCAGCCGCATCTCGGCGGCCAGCGCCACGATGTGGCGTTCGAACAGACCGTGGAAGTGGTCGTTGAGCACATGCAGGTGCTCGATCAGCAGATCACGGCGGTGGCCTTCTTTCGGCACAGGACCGATGAGGGCTTGCACATCGGCGCGGGCCTCTGGCGTGACCTGGCGGCCTTTGAGCTGGATTCGGGGCTGGCGCAGTTGCTGGCGAACTTGGTCCAGGCCAATGTGGGTGGTATTCGCCATGCGTGGTCAGTAGGTTTCGAGGTGCAAACGGCCTTCTTTTTTCAGCGCCGCACCCACGGTATCCCAATCGAGTCCGGCGTTCTGTGCGATGTCGCGCAGCGCCATGACCACGCCCTCTTCCATGCTTTTCAAGCCGCACACATAAAAACAGGTGTTCGGGTCTTTGAGTTGGGCTGCGATGTCGGCAGCGCGATCGCGCATGGCGTCTTGCACATAACGCTTGGGCTTGCCCACTTCGCGCGAGAAGGCAAATTCAATGTCGATGAAATCTTTGGGCAGGTTGTTCAACGGCCCAAAGTAAGGCAACTCGGCGGGTGTGCGTGCGCCAAAGAACAGCATGAGTTTGCCGCCCTCGAATTTGCCACTGGCCCGCAGGCGACGGCGCCATTCGGTCATGGCACGCATGGGCGCGCTGCCTGTGCCGGTGCAGATCATGACGATGTTGCTCTTGGGGTGGTTGGGCATGAGAAAGCTCGCACCAAACGGGCCAATCACCTGCACCTTGTCGCCCACATTCAGATCGCACATGAAGTTGGAGCCAACGCCGCGCACCGGCTTTCCGTCGTGGTCTTCGAGCACGCGCTTGATGGTCAGCGACAGGTTGTTGTGTCCGGAGCGCTCGCCGTTGCGCGGGCTGGCAATGGAGTATTGGCGGGCGTGGTGCGGTTTGCCGTTGGCGTCCACACCGGGCGGAATGATGCCGATCGACTGGCCTTCGAGCACAGGAAAGGGCAGGCTGCCAAAGTCCAGCACGATGTGGTGCGTGTCGTAGTCTTGTTGGCCTTCTTGCAAACCCACCTCGGTCACACGCAGGTTGCCCGTCACGGTGGCGGTGATGGTTTTCTCAGCCGCCTTGGGACCATAAAGGTTGGTGTATGCGTGGGCTGCCGACCAGGGGGGGATGGTCGCGCCGAACTGGGCAGAGTTGAAGCCTGAAGCGACGGCGGTTGTGGCGGCGGATGACGAAGAGGCGGCAGCTTGCACGGCGGCTTGCGCAACACTTTGCGCCATGGCCTCATCAGAATTGCCCTCGCCACCAGCGGCAGCGAGTTCTTCGGCGCTCAATTCGGCGGGCAAGTCATACCACTTGAGTTGTTCTTCGATGCTGTAGACCTTGGCCTTGGGCACCATCCTCCAGTTGTCAATCGAGCCCGTGGGGCAAGGCGAGATGCAGTCCATGCAACCGTTGCAGATGTCGGCCTTGACGACGTAGTTGAGCGAGTCGTGCGTGATCGCGCCGACCGGGCAAATCGCTTCGCAGGTGTTGCAGCGGATGCAGATTTCCGGGTCGATCAGGTGTTGTTTGATCAGCGTCGCTTCTGTGCTCATGTCTTGGCTTTCAGGTGTCTTCTTTGTCTTTGTCTATCTAAGGTTTGCGTGGTCAGCAACCTTTGCAAGGTCCGCAACGGTGTGGCTTGGGGCCGGACACCTCATACGGAGTACCGGAAAATCGGTGCCCAGCCCCAAGCCACACCGTCGCTCTGTGCCAGTTTTAACCTCGGCAGTCTACCGGTGTTTGTGCGCTTTACGCACCCATGCAGTTGACAGGGGAAGGGGCGGGTGACGATTTTCGGTACCCCGTCATGAGGAACCCGCCCCTTCCTCTGTCAACTGCTGCCCCCACAACGAAGAAGAGGCAGCAATCGAATCAAAAACTCAATCAGTTGAACCGGACGTAATCAAAGTCCACTGGCTGACGGTTGATGCCCATGACGGGTGGTGCGATCCAGTTGGCGAACTTGCCTGGCTCGACGCAGCGGCCCATCAGGCTGGCCACATAGGCACGGTCTTCGTTTGTGGGCAACCACTCGCCCACTTTGGCCATCCACTCGGCATCGGTCACCACACGGCCATCGGGCGTGATCTTGGAGCCGGACAAAGAACCGATGTTGCGGTGGAACGCCTTGTGAGGAGCAGTCAAGGTGAAAGGAATACCGGCCTTGCTGATCACACGGTTCCAACGGTCGATGCCGCCTTTTGAGTCGGTGATGTAGTCGTCGCGCAGCACTTCGTTCAAAGCGTTGAGCATCGGCACCTCTTTTTCGACCAGCTTGCCGTCTTCGACCGACAAGATCTTGTAGCTGTTGCCCTTCAAGATGTGGTCATCGCCACGCTTGCCTTCTTCGTAACGGCCCTTGAGGCCAGAGCTGTAGAAAGTGGCGGCATTCGACGACTCGTCTGCACCAAACAGGTCGATGGTCACCGAGAAGTGGAAGTTGATGTAGCGCTGGATGGTGGGCAGATCGATCACGCCAGCAGCACGCAGCTTGCCCACGTCGTCGGTTTTGAGCTGGTTCATCACGTCCACCGTGCGCTGGATGGTGCGGCTCACACCGGACTCGCCCACGAACATGTGGTGCGCTTCTTCGGTCAGCATGAACTTGGTGGTGCGGGCCAATGGGTCGAATGCGGATTCGGCCAAGGCGCACAACTGGAACTTGCCGTCACGGTCGGTGAAGTAAGTGAACATGAAGAACGACAGCCAATCGGGCGTCTTCTCGTTGAAAGCCTGCAAGATGCGGGGGTTGTCTTCGTTGCCGCTGTTGCGCTGAAGCAAAGCATCGGCTTCTTCACGGCCGTCTTTGCCGAAATATTTGTGCAACAGGTACACCATGGCCCACAGGTGGCGGCCTTCTTCGACGTTGATCTGGAACAAGTTGCGCAGGTCGTACATGCTGGGCGCAGTCAGGCCCAAGTGGCGCTGCTGCTCAACCGACGCTGGCTCGGTGTCGCCTTGCGTCACGATGATGCGGCGCAGGTTGGCGCGGTGCTCGCCAGGCACGTCTTGCCAGGCTTTCTCGCCGATGTGGTCGCCGAAATGGATCTTGCGGTCTTGTTCGCCGGGGTTCATGAACACGCCCCAACGGTAGTCACGCATCTTGACGTGGCCAAACTGGGCCCAGCCTTGGGGGTCCACGCTCACGGCCGTGCGCAGGTACACGTCCATGTCGGTCGAGCCTTCGGGGCCCATGTCGTCCCACCAGTTGATGAAGTTGGGCTGCCACTGCTCGAGGGCGCGTTGCAGCGTGCGGTCTTCCGACAAGTTGACGTTGTTGGGAATCTTTTCGCTGTAGTTGATACCGGACATGAGAGTCTCCAGAAATATAAAGAAAGCAACGGTGGGGTCAAATTTCGGTTACAGCGGGCACCACCGGGAGGCCCATTGCACAACGCAAAAACATCAAACGCGGTTCATGTCGAACTGGACTTTCTCGCCCTTGCCATAAACCTTCAAGGCACCCTTTTCGCCAACGGCATTGGGGCGCTGGAAGATCCAGTTTTGCCAAGCGGTCAAGCGGCCAAAAATGCGGGTGGCCATGTTTTCCTTTTGGGCAAAACGCAAATTGGCTTCCAGGCCGGTCAGAGCGTCAGGCGACATGGATGAGCGCTCCTCCAAGGCCAGACGGATTTCGTCAGCCCAGTCGATGTCATCAGGGGCAGCGGTCACCAAGCCCAGCGCCAGTGCGGCGTCGGCATCGAGCGCTTGGCCAATGGCGCCGCGAGCGGCTTCCATGGCAGGCACTTCTTCGTAAAAGCGGCGTTGCAGGCGGGTCTGGTCGTTCACCATCGGGAAAAATCCAAACTTCATTTCACTCAACTGGATCTTGGGCGCTCTGGCTGCATCGTCAGGCAAGGCCAACATGTAGGCACGATCGGCGCAAAACGCCAACTCAGCCAGTGTGCCGACAAAACAAGTCCCCTCTTCGATCAAGGCAAAAAGGCTGCGCGAGGACACGTCCAAGCGGGCCAATGTGCGGCGCAGGTGGCCGATGGTCTCGCGCACCAACCAGTGGTCTTTGTGGGCCAGCAAGCTCGCATCAGAGGCCAAAACAGCCGAGGCGTCGCCAGAGGTCTTGAGCAGCCAGGTGCCAATGTCGAGTTCGTTGGTGCGCATGTGCAAGATGGCGTCGTCCAGTTCGCGCACCATCTGCAGGGGCCACCAGTTCACACCTGCGGCTTCGATGCCGGCGATGTCGCTGGGCTGTGCCGTGGCAGGGGCCTTGACGGTGAAAGTGGCGATGCGCTTGGCGCGGTCGATCTCGACGGTGACGTTGGTGTAGGTCAGTGCGTCAGCCGCCATGGTCCGTTTCAAAGGGGTCAGCTCAACACCTTTGGCACCTGCCGTGCGGATGCTGCCTGCAGCCAACTGTGTGGCACGCGCTTTGACCACATCCTTGAAAACAGCAGGCTTGGCAATCGCATCGACCAAACGCCAGTCCACGGCCTTTTGACCACGTACACCTTCGACGCTGGTGCAGAAGATGTCGGCCAGGTCGTGGCGCACATGCCGTTTGTCGGTCACACGGGTCAAACCACCGGTGCCAGGCAACACGCCGAGCAAGGGCACTTCAGGCAGCGACACGGCGCTGGAGCGGTCGTCCACCAAGACGATGTCATCGCAAGCCAAGGCCAGCTCGTAGCCACCGCCCGCGCAAGCGCCGTTCAAGGCAGCGACGAATTTCAGACCGTCGTGCTTGCTGGAGTCTTCGATGCCGTTGCGGGTTTCGTTGGTGAACTTGCAAAAGTTCACTTTCCAGCCGTGGGTGGACACACCCAGCATGAAGATGTTGGCGCCGGAGCAAAAGACACGGTCCTTCAAGCTGGTCACCACCACCGAGCGCACTTCGGGGTGTTCGAAGCGGATGCGCTGCAGCGCATCATGTAGTTCGATGTCCACACCCAGGTCGTAGCTGTTGAGCTTGAGTTTGTAACCAGGGCGGATGCCTGCGTCTTCGTTGATGTTGATCGACAAGGTCGCGATCTCGCCCTCAAAGGCCAGGTGGATGTGCTTGTACTCGGAAGGGTTGGTCTGGTAATTGACCTGAAAGGATGTCGTCATGGTGGTCTCCGGCGGTGAAATGGGTTGATTTCAGTCAAAAATGCAATTCAGTGCATGTTGATTTGAATTTTATTGCACCTCAATCGCATGCGCAATATGCACTTTACTGCATTTGCTAAGTGATTACCCTTGTATTTGTTTCATCCTCGGTGGCCTCAAGCGGGTCGCTGCACATGTTGGCGAACCAAAGTCCTCAAAGCATCAAAAGCTTGCGACTCGGTGCGGCCACTGGTGTTGATGGTCATATCGGCCTTGGAATAAAACGCCGCTCTCCCTTCGAGAATGCGCTTGAGATCCTCCATGGCCTCACGACTGGCCGCCATCGGACGCATATCGCCTTGCGCAGCGACACGGCCCATGTGGTCTGTGGCGTCCGCCTGCAACCACACCGTGGTGCAGTGGGAAAGCAGCAAGTTGAAATTAGCCGAATCTGACACCAATCCACCGGGTGTCGCGATCACCACCTCGGGGTAAATTTGTATGGCCTCTTCCAGCGCGCGACGCTCATAGCGGCGATAGGCATTGGCCCCGTAAAGATTGTGGATCTCGCTGATCTGGCAACCCGCGAACTGCTCAATTTCTCGGCTCAGCTCAATGAAGGGAAAGCCCAGGTCATCGGCCAGACGTTGACCCAATGCTGTCTTGCCAGCGCCTCGCAAGCCAATCAACGCGATTCTGTTTTTGCGCTCTTGCGCATTACCACCTTCGCCAAACATTTCACCCAACTGTTCGCGAGCCCGGCGCAAATCAGCCTCGCTGCGCTTGCCCAACAATTCGCGGATCAGCAACCACTCGGGCGAGGTGGTGGTCACATCGCCCAGCAATTCAGCCAATGAGCATTGCAAGGCGCTGGCCACCTGGAGCAAGACCAAGACAGAGACATTGCCTGTGCCGTACTCCAGGTTGGCCAGGTGCCGCTCGGACACATCGGCTGCCAGAGCCACGGCGCGGCGCGTCATGCCTTGGCGCGAACGCAGGTTGCGCACCCGCTCACCCAGCGTGACCAAAAATGGGTTGCGCTTGGCTTCTGATTCAGCCGCTGCGGCGGTCGTGGTGTCAATGGAGGACAAATTCAACATGGTGTTTGCGATCAAGGGAAAACCCTATAATTTCTGAAGGCACAAAACATGCACTTTAATGCATACTTACTGGCAGGCACGATACTGCATGAAGCCGTGTTTATACCGCCAACTGGCCAAGAGGAACAGTCCCTTGTGGCATTTCAGTGCCTGTTGATCCGTTTTGCCTCGAATTCCAACCGAAAGCCTTTCACATGACCGCATTGCTCCCCAACTACTTCGCAGGCCGCTGGCAAATCGGCACCGGTGCGGGCACGCCCATGTTTGACCCGGTGCTGGGCACGGAACTGGCCCGGGTGTCCAGCGGCGGCATCGACCTGGCAGAAGGATTTGCATTTGCACGTGAACAAGGCGGCAAGGCCCTGCGTGCCCTGAGCTATGGCCAACGCGCAGCCCTTTTGACAAAAATCACCGAAGTCCTGCAAGCCAATCGCGATGCTTATTACGAAATTGCCACCGCCAACAGCGGCACCGTGGCCAAGGACTCGGGCGTGGACATCGACGGTGCTCTCTTCACCCTGGGCTACTACGCCAAACAGGGCGCGGCCCTGGGCGACGCCACACTGCTGCTCGACGGCGAACGCATCCGCATGGGTAAGGACCCCGCTTTTCAGACTCAGCACATCCAGGTGCCCACGCATGGCGTAGCGCTGTTCATCAACGCCTTTAACTTTCCCAGCTGGGGCCTGTGGGAAAAAGCCGCACCCGCTCTGCTGTCGGGCGTTCCCGTGATCATCAAGCCCGCAACAGCCACCGCTTGGTTGACGCAGCGCATGGTCAAGGACGTGATCGACGCCGGTGTGCTGCCTGTGGGTGCCTTGTCGGTCATCTGCGGCTCGTCTGCAGGCCTTATGGACCAGCTGCAAGCCTTTGACGTGGTCAGCTTCACTGGCTCGGCCGAGACGGGCAAGATCATCCGCAGCCACCGTGCCGTGACTGAGCTGTCGGTGCGCTGCAACATCGAGGCCGACAGCCTCAATTCAGCCCTGCTCTCGCCTGCCGCGACCGCAGACAGCGAAGCCTTCAAGTTGCTGGTGGCCGAAGTCACCCGCGAGATGACGGTCAAATCGGGCCAAAAGTGCACCGCGATCCGCCGCATCTTTGTCCCCCGCGCTTTGTACAAAGCTGCCGCAGACGCCATTGGCGCGCGCTTGGTCAAAACCACCGTGGGCAACCCACGCCATGAGACCGTGCGCATGGGCGCCCTGGTCAGTCAAGAACAAAAAGCCAGCGTGCTGGCAGGCCTGGCTCAGCTGAAAACCGAAGCGGACGTTTTGTTTGACGGCAACAGTGCTGCCTTGGTCGATGCCGATGCATCGAGTGCCTGCGTGGCGCCCGTGTTGCTGGGCACCGAGTCACCCCTGACCGCCCAGGTGCTACACGCGGTCGAGGTGTTTGGCCCCGTGTCCACCTTGATGCCTTATGACAGCATTGATGAAGCCTACGCCATGATCCGCCGCGGCGAAGGTTCACTGGTGTGCTCGGTCTACAGCGAAGACCCGGCCTTCACAGCCCAAGCCTCGGTCGAGCTGGCCAGCAGCCATGGCCGTGTGCACGCTGTGTCCCCCGATGTGGCGGCTTTGCACAACGGCCACGGCAACGTGATGCCCATGAGCTTGCACGGCGGCCCTGGCCGCGCGGGCGGCGGTGAAGAGCTGGGGGGCCTCAGAGCCCTGAATTTTTACCACCGCCGCAGCGCGGTGCAAGGCAGCGCACTGGCACTGGACCAGCTGGACGCGCAAGGCACCGCCTTGTCCTTGTAAACCCCCTTCACAAGCCACCCACATTCCAACAACATCAGAGACATCCGAGGAGACCTACATGACACGCCCCGTGACCGCCCCCAGCGCCGATTTCAACTTTGCCCAACACCTGATTGCCATCAATGCCGGGCGCGCCGCCAAAACCGCGTTGATCGACGATGTGAGCACATTGACCTATGGTGAGCTGACCGAACAGATCCGCCGTTTTGCAGGCGGTCTGCAGGCCATGGGCCTCAAACGCGAAGAGCGCGTCCTCTTGCTGATGCATGACAGCACCGACTGGGTGGTGGCCTTTCTGGGTTCACTTTATGCGGGGGTGGTGCCGGTGGCGGTGAACACCCTGCTCACTGCCGAGGACTATGCTTTCATGCTGAGCAACAGCCGGGCCCAAGCGGCCCTTGTCTCGGGTGCGCTGCTGCCCACACTGCAAAGTGCACTGGACATGGTCAAAAACGAGGTCCGGCAAGTGCTGGTCTCGCGCCCTACAGGCGCTTTGACTCGGGGTCAATTCAACATGGCCGACTGCGTGGCCCAAAACAAGCCTGTGCTGCCCGCCCAAACCTTGGCCGATGAACCGGCTTTTTGGCTGTATTCCTCAGGCTCGACCGGCAAGCCCAAGGGCACCGTACACAGCCAAGGCAATCTGTACTGGACGGCCGAACTGTATGCCCAAGGCGTGCTCGAACTGCGCGAGAGCGACGTTGTGTTCTCGGCCGCGAAACTCTTCTTTGCCTACGGTCTGGGCAACGCGCTCACTTTCCCGTTGAGCGTGGGGGCAACGGTGGTGCTCATGGCCGAACGCCCCACCCCTCAAGCGACTTTCAAGCGCATGGTGGACCACCAAGCCACTGTTTTTTATGGTGCCCCCACAGGCTACGGCGGCATGCTGGCCAGCCCAGACTTGCCGGCCAAAAGCAAGGTGGCGATGCGCTTGTGCTCTTCGGCTGGTGAAGCGCTGCCTCGCGACATCGCCGAGCGCTGGACCGCGCACTTTGGCTGCGAGATCATCGACGGCATCGGCTCCACAGAAATGCTGCACGTGTTCCTGTCCAACCGCCCTGGTGACGTGCGCTACGGCACGACCGGCAAAGCCGTACCCGGCTACGAGGTGCAACTGCGCAACGAAGACGGCAGCGTCATCACGGGACACAACGAGATCGGCGACCTTTACATCCAGGGACCCAGCAGTGCCTTGATGTACTGGAACAACCGAGAAAAAACACGCGACACCTTCCAGGGTGTGTGGACCAAGAGTGGCGACAAATACACGCGTGATGCCGACGGCTACTACACCTACGCCGGGCGCAACGACGACATGCTCAAGGTGAGCGGCATCTATGTCTCGCCCTTTGAAGTTGAGTCCACCCTGGTGCAACACCCCTCGATCTTGGAGGCGGCCGTCATTGGCAAACAAGACACCGACGGTTTGACCAAAACCAAGGCTTTCATCGTGCTCAAGCCCGGTCAAAGCCTGACGCAAGAAGAAGTCAAAGCCTTCGTGAAAGAGCGTCTGGCCCCTTACAAATACCCGCGCTTCATTGACTTCGTGGCCGAGTTGCCCAAGACCGCCACGGGCAAGATCCAGCGCTTTCGGTTGCGCGACTTGGAAAACGCGGCAGGCTGAAAGCAAAAAAACCGGCTCAGGCCGGTTTTTTTCATGGACCGCCAGCCGATCAGGTGTCCTTGCTGATCTTGATGCTGGGGAACTTGCTGGAAAAATCCTTGGCTTTGGCCGCGATCTTGACCGCCACCTGGCGGGCCACGGCCTTGTAAATTTGGGCCACTTCGCCGTCGGGGTCATACACCACAGTGGGCTTGCCACTGTCGGCCTGCAGGCGAATTTGCATGTCCAGGGGTAAGGCACCGAGGTAATCCATGCCGTATTCGGCCGCCATTTTTTTGCCTCCATCGGCGCCAAAAATGTGCTCCACATGGCCACAGTTGGTACACACATGTACCGCCATGTTCTCAACCAAACCCAAAATCGGGACGCCGACCTTCTCGAACATCTTCACGCCTTTTTTGGCGTCCAGGAGGGCGATATCTTGGGGGGTGGTCACGATCACGGCGCCCGTCATGGGCACGCGCTGGGACAGCGTCAATTGGATGTCGCCAGTGCCAGGGGGCATGTCCACAATCAAATAATCCAACTCTTTCCAGTTGGTCTGGCGCAGCAACTGCTCCAGCGCTTGGGTCGCCATGGGGCCGCGCCAAATCATGGCTTCGTCAGCGTTGACCAGGAAACCAATCGACATGACCTGCACGCCGTAGTTCTCCATGGGCTCCATGGTTTGGCCGTCTTCACTTTCGGGGCGACCTTCGATGCCCATCATCATGGGTTGGCTGGGGCCGTAAATGTCGGCGTCCAGTAAGCCCACTTTGGCGCCTTCGGCCGCCAGGGCCAGCGCCAAGTTGACGGCGGTGGTGCTCTTGCCCACGCCCCCCTTGCCCGAGGCTACAGCCACAATGTTTTTGACCTGTGGCAGCAGGGCCACGCCGCGCTGGGCGGCATGGGCGGTGATCTTGCTGGTCACATTGGCTGAAACATTGGACACGCCCGCCACACCTTTGGCGGCAGCAATCAAAGCTTGGCGAATGCCAGGAATTTGACTTTTGGCCGGGTAGCCCAGTTCCACATCAAAGGACACATCGCCGCCTTCGACTTGCAGGTTTTTCAGGGTTTTGGTGGATACGAAATCTTTGCCCGTGTTGGGGTCAATGACGGCTTGCAGAGCCTGGATGAGTTGTTCGGTGGTCGCCATGGTCACTTTCTAGAATGGGCCGAAGTTTACCGACAAGACAGCCCATACACCCTAAAATCGTCGATTCCCCTACAAACTGCCCCACCATGTCCGCCCCCACCGCGCCCCGCCAGCTTTTCGTCACCACGGCCCTGCCCTACGCCAACGGCAATTTCCACATCGGCCACATCATGGAATACATCCAGGCCGACATCTGGGTCAGGGTCCAGCGCATGCAGGGCCACCAGGTCAATTTTGTGGGCGCCGACGACACGCACGGCGCGCCCATCATGATCGCGGCTGAAAAAGCGGGCAAGTCGCCCCAACAGTTTGTGGCCGATATCGCCGCAGGCCGCAAGCCCTACTTGGACGGCTTTCATATTCAGTTTGACAACTGGCACAGCACCGACGCGCCTGAGAACCACGAGCTGGCTCGCCAGATTTACCGTGACCTGCGCGACATTTCGGCTGCCGATGGCGGCTCGCTGATCGAGGTGCGCTCGGTCGAGCAGTTCTTTGACCCGCAAAAGAACATGTTTTTGCCTGACCGATTCATCAAAGGCGAGTGCCCCAAGTGCCATGCCAAAGACCAGTACGGCGACAACTGCGAGAGCTGCGGGGCGGTCTACGCGCCCACCGACCTGATCAACCCGTTTTCAGCCCTGTCGGGTGCCAAGCCGGAGCTCAAAACCTCCGAGCATTTCTTTTTCAAACTGTCCGACCCGCGTTGCGTTGAATTTTTGAGCCAGTGGACGCAAGACGGCAAGCTGCAGCCCGAGGTGGCCAACAAGGTCAAAGAGTGGTTTTCGGTGCGCACCAACCCCGACGGCACGACCAGCGAAGGCCTGGGCGACTGGGACATCTCGCGCGACGCGCCTTACTTTGGCATTGAAATCCCCGACGCACCCGGCAAGTACTTTTATGTCTGGCTGGACGCGCCCGTGGGTTATTTGGCGTCCCTGAAAAACCTGCTGGACAAGCGTGGCGAGGACTACAACGCCTACATGGCCAACCCGGCGCTGGAGCAATACCACTTCATTGGCAAAGACATCGTCACTTTCCACACACTGTTCTGGCCGGCCATGCTGCATTTCTCGGGCCGTAAAACACCCAACAGCGTTTTCGTGCACGGCTTCTTGACGGTGAACAACGGCGAGAAAATGAGCAAGAGCCGAGGCACCGGCCTGGACCCGCTCAAGTACCTGAGCCTGGGCATGAACCCCGAGTGGCTGCGCTACTACCTCGCAGCCAAACTGTCAGCACGCAATGAAGACATTGACTTCAACGCCGAAGATTTCATGGCCCGGGTGAACTCTGACCTGATTGGCAAATTCGTCAACATCGCTTCGCGCTCGGCCGGCTTCATCGCCAAGCGCTTTGGCGGCCAACTCGGCCCCGTGAGCACCGACGGTCAAGCCCTGCTCTCGGCCTTGCAAGCCGCCACACCCAGCATTGCTGCGCTCTACGACGAACGCGAATACGCCAAAGCCCTGCGCGAAATCATGCTGCTGACCGACAAGGTCAACAGCTATGTGGACCAAAACAAACCGTGGGACTTGGCCAAACAACAAGGCCAAGACGCCCGTTTGCACGACGTGTGCAGTACCTGCATCGAAGCTTTCCGCTTGCTCAGCTTGCAACTCAAACCCGTGTTGCCCTCTTTGGCCGCGCAGGTTGAGGCCTTTTTGAACGTGGCGCCCTTCAGCTTTGCCCAAGCACAAAATCTGCTGGGCGCCGGCCACACCATCCATGCTTACCAACACCTGATGCAACGCGTCACACCCGAACAACTCGAAGCCCTTTTCGAGCCACCGGCCGTGGTGGAAGAAAAAGTCATCCCCGGCGGCGAAGAGATCGCCCCGACCATTGGCATCGACGACTTTGCCAAGGTGGACCTGCGCATAGCCCAGATCGTGAACTGCGAACCGGTGGAAGGCTCGGTTAAATTGCTACGCCTCACGCTGGACGTGGGCGAGGGCAAAACACGCAACGTGTTCTCGGGCATCGCCAGCATGTACAAGCCTGAAGACTTGGTGGGCAAACTCACCGTGATGGTGGCCAACTTGGCCCCGCGCAAAATGAAGTTTGGCGTCTCCGAGGGCATGGTGCTGGCGGCCAGCCACGCCGACGAAAAGGCTGAGCCCGGCATCTTTGTGCTGCAGCCTTGGCCCGGCGCGAAGCCCGGCATGCGCATCCACTGAGACACAAGGCCGACATGAATCTGAACAGCCGGGGAGTAACATCTCCGACATGTTCCCCGGTTTACCGCCTCTGGCGCCCTTTCGCCCCCGCCTCCTGCAAGACCTGAGGGGCTACACCCGACACAAGTTGGCCCTCGACGCGGGGGCCGGTGTCACGGTGGGCATTGTGGCCTTGCCCTTGGCCATGGCCTTTGCGATCGCCAGCGGGCTCAAGCCCGAGGCCGGTTTGTGGACGGCCATCATCGCGGGCTTTTTGATTTCGGCCTTGGGCGGCACCTCGGTGCAAATCGGCGGCCCGGCGGGCGCTTTCATTGTCATCGTCTACGGCATCGTCGAACGCTACGGCTTGGCCAACCTGTTGATTTCGACCGTGAGCGCCGGTGTGCTGCTGTTTTTGCTCGGTTGGTTGCGCTTGGGCAGTTGGGTGCGCTATGTGCCGGTGAGCGTGGTGATTGGTTTTACCAACGGTATTGCGGTGCTCATTGGTCTGTCGCAGCTGCGCGATGCCATGGGCCTGCAGGTTGAAAAAATGCCGGCCGACTTCTTCAGCCAAATCGGCACGTTATCCGGCGCCATCGGGAGCTTCAACCCCTTCGCCTTTGGCTTGGCCATGGTGTGTGTGCTGGGCTTGTTTCTTTGGCCGCGCTTGTGGGCCGTGGACTCGCAGTTTCGCCGCCAACTCGACAGCATCCAAGGCATCAGTGCACTCAAAGCCACCTCGCGGGTGCCCGCGCCAGTGATCGCTTTGGTGAGTTTGACGCTTTTGGCTTGGGCACTGAACCTGCCGGTCGACACCATCGGCTCTCGCTTTGGCGGCATCCCCCAAGGCTTACCGGTGTTGGAGTGGCCCGCCTTTTCTTGGGAAACAGCCAAGCTCTTGGTGGTCCCCACCTTGACCATTGCGCTGCTGGGTGCGATCGAATCGCTTTTATGCGCTCGCGTGGCCGACCAACTGAGTGACACACCCAAACACGACCCGAACCAAGAGTTCATGGCTCAAGGGATTGCCAACGCTGTGGTGCCTTTTTTTGGCGGCATGCCCGCCACCGGCACCATCGCCCGCACGGTGACCAACATCCGATCTGGCGCCGTATCACCCATCGCGGGCATCGTGCACGCCGCAACCTTGGCCGCCGTGGTCTTGCTGGCCGCGCCGTTGGCCATGCACATCCCATTGGCGGTGCTGGCAGGGGTCTTGTTGTTCGTGGCTTGGAACATGGGGGAATGGCGAGAGTTCGCCCGCCTCAAGCAATTCAGCAACCACTACCGCCTGATGATGGTCTCGACCTTTGTCATGACCATTGTGTTCGACCTGACGGTGGCTCTGGAATTGGGTTTGGTGCTGGCTTTTGTTCTGTTTGTGCGCCGCCAAAGCCACTTGTTCAGCGCGGACATTGACTCTCAAACCGAGACAAGTGTGCAGGCACGTTTGTTCGGCGCCTTGTTTTTCGGTGCGGTGGCCAAACTCGACCCATTGCAGCGCTTGGCCGACACGGCTACACCGGGCTTGGTGATGCGTTTGGATGCGCGTCAACTGATTTCTTTGGACACCACAGGCTTGGATGCGCTGGAACAACTCCAGCGGAGCCTTGGCAAACGCCAAGGTCGCTTGGTGCTGCACGGACTCAATGCCCAGCCGCGCTCTTTGTTGGAACGCTCTGGCTTTTCCCAGCACATCGACTTGGAAGATCCGGAACCGGTCTGAGCCCTTAAAATGAGTGCTTTGTTCAACAGGTCAGCCATGTTCCCCTTTGCACGCCCCCACTACACCTCTGACACCACACAGTTTCTGGCCCAACTCAAAGTCGAGCGCCCTGAACTCGAAGCTGAACAACGCCAAGGCCGGGCTTTGTTGTGGGACACCGGCATGGACGCTCAGTTCCAAGCCCAAGCCAAAGCGGCACGTGTGGCGCAACAGCCCTACGTTTACCAAACCAAGGCTTGATCCAGCCCTACTCCTGCATGAGCACGGCTTTCACCGATCTCGAATCAGCCCCTGAGGGCTTGGACTCGGCCTTGCCCGTGCTGGTGGACAGCGTGGCGGTTGCCCGTCTGTATGGAGAGCCCTTGTTCTCCATGCCGCGGGATTTGTACATCCCGCCTGACGCTTTGGAAGTTTTTCTAGAGGCCTTTGAAGGGCCGCTGGATTTGTTGCTCTATTTGATCCGCAAGCAAAACTTCAACATCCTGGACATTCCCATGGCGGGTGTGACGCGCCAGTACCTGAGTTATGTGGACGAAATCCGCCAACGCAACCTCGAGCTGGCTGCCGAATACCTGTTGATGGCGGCCATGCTGATCGAGATCAAATCACGCATGTTGTTGCCACCCAAACGTGCAGCCGAGGGCGAAGAAGTCGAAGACCCTCGTGCAGAGTTGGTGCGCCGCCTGCTCGAATACGAGCAAATGAAACTGGCCTCCATGCAGCTGAATGCGATTCCGCAATATGGCCGTGATTTTTTAAACACCCAAGTTCACATCGAACAAAGCCTTCAACCCCGCTTTCCCGATGTGAGCATGGACGAGCTGCAATCGGCTTGGCGCGACATTCTGAAACGTGCCAACCTGGTGCAGCACCACAAAATCAGCCGTGAAGAACTCAGCGTCCGCGAACACATGAGCATCGTTCTGAAGCACCTGCAGGGCCGCAAGTTTGTCGAATTTGAAAAACTGTTTGACCCCAGCTTGGGAACCCCTGTTTTGGTGGTCACCTTCATTGCCCTGTTGGAGTTGGCCAAAGAGACCTTGATCGAGATCACCCAAGCCGAAGCTTTTGCCCCCATTTACGTCCGCTTGGCCTACACACCCCAGTGAACGCGTCACACCCGTGGCTCTGAAAGCACCCTTCATGACCTCATCCATCGCCACCCCCTACGGCACACTCCCCCCCGCCTCGCCTGTGGCCACACGCAAACCTGTGAGTTTGCCGCGCCTGAACGAGATGCGCGAACGCGGCGAAAAAATCACCATGCTCACTGCCTACGACGCCACCTTTGCAGCGGTCGCTGACGCTGCGGGTGTGGACTGTATTTTGGTGGGTGACTCCTTGGGCATGGTCTGCCAAGGCCTGACCAGCACCGTGGGGGTGAGTCTGGACACCATGCGATACCACACCGAGAGCGTGGTGCGTGGCATCCAGCGTGTGCAAGGTACCGCCTGGATCATTGGCGACCTTCCCTTTGGCACTTACCAAGAGTCGCGCGAACAGGCTTTGCGCAGCGCCAACGTGCTGATGCAATCTGGCGCCCACATGGTCAAGCTAGAAGGCGGTGGTTGGACCACCGAAACCGTTCGGTTTTTGGTGGAGCGCGGCATCCCGGTCTGCGCCCACCTTGGCCTCACGCCGCAAACCGTGCATGCACTGGGCGGTTACCGCGTCCAAGGGCGTGGGGATTCGGCCGACAAGCTGCGCCAAGAAGCCTTGGCACTGCAAGACGCCGGTGCCAGCATGCTGGTATTGGAGATGGTGCCTGCCGTCCTCTCTGCCGAGCTCACTTTGGCTTTGCCACGCTGCCACACCATCGGAATCGGTGCAGGCCATGGCACGGCGGGGCAAGTGCTGGTCATGCACGACATGCTGGGCGTCAACCTGGGCAAGAACCCCAAGTTCGTGCGGAACTTCATGACCGGTCAAAGCAGCGTTTTGGAGGCCATGGCTGCTTATGTGCGCGCTGTCAAAGACGGCAGCTTTCCTGACAATGCCTTGCACGCCTGGTAAGGGCGATTTCTCTCATGCTCATCGCCCGATCGATTGCCGAACTGCGCCAACACCTGGCACCCAGTCAATGCCCCGCCTTTGTGCCCACCATGGGCAACTTGCATGCCGGTCACATCAAACTGATTGAGCGGGCACGGCCGCAGGGCGACTTCACGGTGGCCAGCATCTTTGTGAACCGCCTGCAGTTTTTGCCGCACGAAGACTTCGACAGTTACCCCCGCACTTGGGAAGCCGACTGTGCCAAGCTCGAAGCGGCGGGCTGCGACCTGGTTTTCGCGCCGCGCGAAACGGACTTGTACCCGCAACCGCAGACCGTCAAGGTGCAGGCCGATCCGGCCTTGGGTGACATCTTGGAGGGCGAATTTCGCCCGGGTTTTTTCACTGGCGTCTCCACCGTGGTCATGAAACTGTTCTCCAGTGTGTTTGCGGGTAAAGCCCAAGGCGTGGCAGTTTTTGGCAAGAAGGATTACCAACAACTCATGGTGATCCGCCAAATGGTGGCCCAATTTGCCCTGCCCATCGAGGTGATCGGGGTGGACACCTGCCGTGCCGAGGACGGTTTGGCTTTGAGTTCACGCAATGGCTACTTGAGTGAGAGCGAACGCGCCGAAGCGCTGCAACTGTCACTGGCCCTGCGCGCCTTGAGCCGTGACGCCCTGGCCGCAGCCGATGCACTGGCCCAGCATTTGCCCGGGCTTGAGGCCCAGGCCATGCAAAGTCTGCGTCAACGCGGTTGGCAACCCGACTACCTCACGGTGCGGCGCCGACATGATCTGCAAGCGCCACAAGCGGGCGATCACTTGGTGGTTTTGGGTGCCGCCAAATTGGGGAGCACGCGGCTGATCGACAACTTCGAGGTCTGACGCCCTCACCCGATGGATTCAGTGGCTGCGGCCGCTTCTGAACATGCCATGGGTTTTACGGCTCAACACCCCTTGTGCCGCCAACTTGTTCATGGACGGGCTGGCATGGGCATGTGTAATGGCCATTCCCAGGGCATCCGCTGCGTCTTGTCGAGGCACTACAGGCAGCTGCAACAAACGCTTGACCATCTCCTGAATCTGCGACTTGGCGGCACGGCCATGGCCAGTAACCGATTGCTTCATCTGGAGGGCGGTGTACTCGGCCACAGGCAGACCACAAGACACCAATGCCGTGACACAACAACCTCGGGCCTGCCCCAATAACAAGGTGGCCTGCGGGTTGACATTGACGAAGACAATCTCGACCGAGGCCACATCGGGCTGGTAACGCTCGGTGATCTCTCGGATACCGTCGTAAATGACTTTGAGACGCGCGGGCAGGTTGCCCATTTCCTCGCGGGTGGTCTCAATCACGCCACTGGCCACATAGCCGAGGCGCGAGCCCGTGATGTCGATCACGCCAAAGCCCGTGGTTTGCAAGCCAGGATCGATGCCCAAAATGCGCAGGGTTGGGGGCGCTGTGGTGGTCAAACTCATGGCAAAACCACACCGTTCATGCGGGCCATGATGGTCTCGGTGCGTTGCGCCAAATAGGGTGACTGCGGCAGTTTTTCAAAGTAACGCGGGCGCGGCAACATGACGGCCAAACGCGCGGACTCCCAAGCATTCAATTGGGACGCGCTTTTGCGAAAGTAATGCTGGGCTGCCGCTTCAATGCCAAAGACACCCTCGCCCCACTCCACCTGATTGAGGTAGATTTCCAAAATACGGCTTTTGCTCAAAAAAGTTTCAAGCGTCACGGTGATCAGGGCCTCCTGCGCCTTGCGCAGCAAAGTGCGCTCACCGGATAAAAAAAGATTTTTGGCCAACTGCTGGGTGATGGTCGAGCCGCCAACGATCTTTACAGCGACAGGCTTTTCGGGTTGCCGCTGGGCACGTTTTTCAGCCTGGGCTTTGGCCTTGGCATTTTTCTCCCATGCGCTTTCCACCGATTGCCACCAAATGCCTTGGTGTTGGGTGAAAGCGGCATCTTCTGAGGCCAATACAGCCCGCTGCAATTTGGTGCCCACCGCACTCAAAACCACTGGCTCTTGGCGCCAAGGCAGTTGACCATCACGCTTGAGGATTTGCCATGCCTGCGAACGCTGAAAGGCCGTGGATTCGGGCATCAGCCACTGCATGCTCAACACGCGCAGCGCAAAAAAGAGCTGCAGGCCCACAAAGGCCAAGAGCAAGAGCAACAACCACCGTCCGAATGCGCGCATGGCTCAGGCTCTTTCGCTGGGCTTAAGCAGGCAGATCCTGCGGACTGTCACTCAAATCCACCGCAATGGTCACAGGGCCAGCGGGCAGATTGTCTTCGTCTTCATCGGTCTCAACGGCCATCCCGTCCAGTGCAGCATCTGCGTCCAAATGGGCGATCACCGTGCCACGCACATCCAGAGCCATGAGATCCACGTCAGCCAGTTTGACGCGCACCCGCGCCCCTCGTGGCAAATTTTGCGCACCCATCACGCTGAACATCAAGGGCAAAGTGTCGGCACGTACCAACCAGATGCCACCCCCCATTTCCTTGACCAGACTGGCGTCCAGCTCCTCAAGCCCTTGCTGTTGCACATGGCGCAGTGTCCAGTAGCGCTCCATGCTGGACTGCACGCTGTTGTAGGCGCTGTAGGTCGCATCAAAGCCACTGATGATGGAGAACAACTCGGCGTCCTTGGGCTTGAAGGGCGCGGCCAATGCGGCTGTGGCGCCGTGCTTGGCGCAGGCAATGATTTGCCATTGGTTGACCAAATCGGTGTAGCGGCGCAGCGGCGAGGTGCTCCAGGCGTAGCTGGGCACGCCAATGCCGGCATGTGGCAAGGCCTTGGTGCCCATGCGCACTTTCACACCGGGAGCCAGGCTGGCCTGGCTGCGGTAAATGCCGGGCACACCCAGCTGGGCCATCCACTGGCCCCAGGTGCTGTTGGCCAAGATCATGGCCTCGGCCACCATCAAGTCGAGTGGCGCGCCGCGCTTGCGGGTGCCAATGAGCACAGTTTCGTCCCCCAAGGGCGGCGTGTCGTTGCTGGCGCGCTCCAACTTGAAACTGTAGTCCGGTCGGTTGAAGTTTTCGGGTTTGCCGCGCACCACTTCGCGCCGGGCCTTGAGGGTTTGCGCCAGACGCCAGAAAAAGCCCAGCGTGGCACGGCTCACCGGCACATCGGCATGATCGCTTTGATCTTCGCCTTCCAGCCATTCTTGGGTGATGCGCTCGTCCAACTGGTCGTGGCGCAAATTGACCAAAATTGGCACGCGCTCCAGACGTGTTTCGGCGCTTTGCACCTCCAGCGTGTCTTCGCTGAAAGTGACGTACAGCGACACCGCCGGACAATCTCGCCCCTCGATCAGGGTGTAGGCCTGCACCACGCTGTCGGGCAGCATGGTGATTTTGTAGCCCGGCATGTAGACCGTGGACAGGCGAGCGCGACCCAGCTGGTCGATGGCGCTGCCGGGTGACAAGGCCAAACCGGGAGCGGCGATGTGAATCCCCACGGTAACGCGGCCGCTGCCCAGCCCTTGCAGTGACAAGGCGTCGTCGATCTCGGTGGTGTGCGAGTCGTCGATGGAGAAGGCATGAACCGGCGCCAATGGCAATTCGTCTGCAATGGCAGGCGCCTGCAAAACAGGAAAGCCCGTGCCTTTGGGAAACAGGTCAAACAAAAACCGCTGCCAATGGAAATCCCACGGCGATGCGATGGCACCCGCGTTTTGCAACAAATCCAATGGTGCGGTCTGGCTGCCCTTGCTGGCTTCGACCACGGCCTTGTATTCGGGCGTGTTTTTGTCGGGGCGAAACAAGATTTTGTAGAGCTGCTCGCGGATAGGCTCAGGGCAAGTGCCGGCCACCAGATCGGCCGACCAGGCCTCGATCTGGGCTTGAACCTGCTTTTTCTTTTCAATGGCCAGCAAGGCCTGCTGCACGATTTCGGCAGGGGCTTTGCGAAAGCGCCCCTTGGCACCACCCCGGCGGAAGTAATGCGGCGCTTCATGCAAGCACAGCAAAGCCGCCACCTGCTCGGTGGTGCTGGCTTTGGCGCTGAAATAGTCTTGTGCCAGGTCGCCAAAGCCGAACTCTTCGTCCGGGGCGCATTCGTAGGCCAGCTCCAACTCGATGGTTTGGCTCAAGGCGGCGGCATCGAGCAACAAAGCGGCCGGGGCCGGTTTGTCGAACTTCAGCAGCATGTGGGCCGATTTGACCTTGACCCGTTTACCGGAGTCGAGTTCGACCTGCGCCGAGGCCTCGGCTTCAGACATGATGCGACCGGCCATGAATTTGCCGGCATCTTCAAATAATACGTACATGACAGGATTTTCCCATGCCACCTGTCCAATCCTGGGCAAGGACTCAGGCCAAGCGCAAAAATTCAAGGATTTGCGGCAAGTGGTCGTCAAAATCACTCAGGGCATGGTCGCTGCCCTCGATCAGGCGCACCTGCCCAGCCTGATGGCGGGCCAGCATTTCGCGCCAATCCAATACCTCGTCGCCCTTGGCGATCAAGGCCAGCGTGGCGGGCCGGGTTGGCAAGGGCTGACTTTCAAGAACTTGGAGCTCTTGCACATAAGCCAGCTCGAAGAAGATGCTTTGCGACGGGTCTTGCCAGACCGGGTGCTCGCCGATGTAGCGCGCCAAATCGCGTGAGGGGTTTACGGCCGGATTGATCAGCACCGCAGAGATCCCCATGTGCGCTGAGAGCCATGCGGCATAAAAACCTCCCAAAGAAGAACCCATGACTGCCATCTGCTCAAGCGGCCAGGCGGCTGTACCCTCCAACAGCAAGGCCATGGCCTGTGCGGGGGATGCGGGCAGTTGGGGACACCACCAAGTGACTTCAGGGTGCTGTGACTGCACCAGCTTGGCCATGGTTTGGGCCTTGACCGACTGCGGCGATGATCTGAAACCGTGCAAATACAGAAGGTGAGTCGTGGCCACAGCGCGTCAAATTTCGATCTTGGAGCCCAACTCGACCACCGCATTGGTGGGCAAGTTCAAAAATGCCGCTGCACCACTGGCGTTGTGGTGCATTTGGGCAAAGAGTTTTTCGCGCCATGTGGCCATGCCACCGCCGATGGTAGGGATCACAATGTCGCGCGACAAAAAGTAACTGGTCATCATGGGGTCCAAACGGCCACCGCTGCCACCAATGTTGGCCAGCGCGGACGGCAAGTCTGGGTTGTCTTTGAATCCATAGTTGACAATGACTTGCCAACAATCACTGCCAAGATCGGTGACTTCCAGACGTTGTGCCAAGGGCATGCGTGGAATTTCAAGGTTTTGCACCGTCACAAACAAATTCCGCTCATGCAGAACTTTGTTGTGCTTCAGGTTGTGCAGCAAGGCATTGGGTACCGTACCGACCTCCGCGGTCAAAAACACAGCGGTGCCCGTGACCCGGGTTGGAGGCGCCACAAAAACAGCTTCCAGAAAATCTGTCAATCGCAAGGCGTCTGAACGCAGGGATGCATTGAGCAGTCGACGACCATCGTGCCATGTGAGCATGAACGTAAAGATCACGGCCCCAAGCATCAAGGGGAACCAGCCGCCGTCCAATAACTTGAACATGTTCGAAGCCCAAAACGCCAAGTCAACCAATAAGAAAAAGCCGGTGGCCCCAATGCACAGGGCCAAGGGCAGCTTCCAAGCGTGGCGAATGACAAAAAAGGTGAGCACGGTGGTGATCAACATGTCGGTGCAAACGGCAATGCCATAGGCCGCAGCCAAGTTGCTCGACGACTTGAACATCACGACCGCCAAAGCGATCGCCGCAAACAAGCTCCAGTTCACAAAGGGCATGTAAATTTGGCCCGTGTCGGTCTCACTGGTGTGCAAAACCTGTAACCGTGGCAGGTAGCCCAGCTGAATCACTTGCTTGGTGACGCTGAAAGCACCTGAGATCAGGGCTTGTGACGCAATCACCGTGGCCATCGTGGCCAAGCCCACCATGGGCAACAAGGCCCAGTCGGGGGTCATCATGTAGAAGGGGTTTTTGACCGCTTCAGGCTCCGCCAACAGCAGCGCACCTTGGCCGAAGTAATTGAGCGTCAGGCAAGGCATGACCACCGAAAACCAAGCCAAGCGGATTGGCTTTTTGCCAAAATGCCCCATGTCAGCGTAAAGCGCCTCGGCACCGGTCACGCACAAGACGACCGCACCCAAGATGATGAAGGTGGTGCCCGGGTTGTGCCAGATGAAACTCAGCGCATAGTGCGGGCTGATCGCCAACAAAATTTCAGGGCGCTGAACAATGTGCACCAAACCCAAAGCGGCAATGGCTAAAAACCAAACCAAGGTGATGGGCCCAAAAAAGCGGCCGATGCCAGCTGTTCCGCGTTTTTGTACCCAAAACAGCACGAACAAAATGACCAAGGTCAGGGGAATGACCGATTTTTTGAAGGCGGGCGAGATGATCTCCAGACCTTCGACCGCTGACAACACCGAAATGGCAGGCGTGATCACACCATCGCCATAAAACAAACAAGTGCCAAAGATGCCCACCATCAAGAGCACCTTGCGCAACTGCGGCTGGTCTTTGACCGACTGTGAGGCCAAAGCCAACATGGCCACCAAGCCGCCTTCACCGTGGTTATCGGCCCGCAGCACCAAGACCACGTACTTCAGGGACACGATCGTGGTCAGTGTCCAGAAAAAGATGGAGAGGATGCCGTAGACGTTGTCTGGCGTGAAGGGCACATGGCCAGAACCGAAAACCTCTTTCATGGCATACAGCACGCTGGTGCCGATGTCGCCATAAACCACACCAATGGCCCCCAGTGTCAGGGCGGTGAGGGAGGACTTTGTAGAAGACATAAATGAGCCCGAAAAATCGGGCTGTGACGCAGGTAGGCGCTATTTTGCGCCCATTCACTCGGGGCTGTCTCGGGCAGAATAAAAAATGTTGCAGCGCAGCAACTTTTGGGTTTCAGCCGAGAATCTGGCCACCCCGAACTTCAGTCGTAAACCTCGGCCTCGGGGTCTGTGGCTTCCAACTCGTAACTGGCCGCCAGCATGGCCAAACGGCCGATCACGCCATACATATAAAAACGGTTGGGCACACTGGCACCCGGTTTCACGCCCGGTTGGGGCAAGTGCGGTGTGTCGGCAAAGGCCAAAGGCACAAAGCTCGCGCCTGGGGCGTTCAGGTTTTCATCGACACCGCGCTCGGCGTGCACCCGGTAAAAACCACCCACCACATAGCGGTCCATCATGTAGACGACCGGCTCGGCCACGGCGTCATTGATGCGCTCGTTGGTCAAAACGCCTTCTTGAATGATGACGTCGTTCACGGTCTGCCCGTCCTTGATGACGTTCATCTTGTTGCGGGTCTTGCGATTCAAGGCGTCCAAGTCGGCCACATCGCGCACCGTCATGATGCCCATGCCATACGTCCCGTTGTCTGCCTTGACGACCACAAACGGTTTTTCATTGATGCCGTATTCCTTGTATTTGCGCTTGATTTTGGTCAAGAGCGCATCCACATTGCTGCGCAGGCAATCCATGCCCGTGCCTTCGGCAAAGTTCACGTCGCCGCATTGGCTGAACATCGGATTGATGAGCCACGGGTCGATGCCCAACAGTTTGCCAAATCTCTTGGCCACTTCTTCGTAGCTTTGAAAGTGCTTGGTCTTGCGCCGCACGCTCCAGCCCGCGTGCAGGGGTGGCAGCAAGAACTGCTCGTGCAGCTCTTCCAAAATGCCTGGCGCGCCAGCGGACAAGTCGTTGTTGAGCAAGATGGTGCAGGGATCGAAGTCTTTCAGGCCCAAGCGGTGCTGGCTGCGCACCACCGGCTCCAAGGTCACGCTTTCTCCATTGGGCAACTCGATGGTGGTGCTTTCCTTGATCTCGGGATTGATCGAGCCCAAGCGCACATTGAGACCTGCCATGTGGAAGATGCGCTGCAACTGAACCACGTTAGACAGATAAAAGGTGTTGCGGGTGTGGTTTTCCGGAATGATCAGCAGATTTTTGGCCTCGGGGCAGATCTTCTCGATGGCCGCTTGCGCCGCCTGCACAGCCAAAGGCAGCATTTCGGGCGTCAGGTTGTTCCAGCCACCCGGATACAGGTTGGTGTCCACCGGGGCGAGTTTGAAGCCCGCGTTGCGGATATCGACCGAGGTGTAAAACGGGGGGGTGTGCTCCATCCACTCGAGACGAAACCAACGCTCGATGGCGGGCATGGAATCGAGAATGCGCTGTTCCAGCTCATTGATGGGGCCAGTCAAGGCGGTGACGAGGTGGGGGACCATGGGCGACCTTTAAGGGGCTTGGTTAACAAAAACAAAATTCATATGAGGCCAAAGCCTGGCTTTGCAAGCATCAGGCACGCACTTCGCCTTCGCCCAGCACCACGTACTTGAGCGATGTCAGCCCTTCGATGCCCACCGGACCCCGGGCGTGAAACTTGTCGGTGCTGATGCCGATCTCGGCGCCCAGTCCGTATTCAAAACCATCGGCAAAGCGGGTGCTGGCGTTGACCATGACGCTGGCCGAGTCGACCTCGCGCAAAAAGCGCTGAGCGTGCATGTGGTCGCGGGTCAAGATGGCGTCGGTGTGGTGGCTGCTGTAGTGGTTGATGTGGGCAATGGCTTCGTCCAAGCCTGCGACCACCTTGATGCTGATGATGGGCGCAAGGTATTCTTCGAACCAATCTTGCTCGGTGGCGTCTGCCAAATGGGCCCCATTCACCTGGCTCAAAATGGCCTTGGATTCTGGGCAGCAACGCATCTCCACGCCTTTGGCGGCGTACACCGCACCAATTTTGGGCAAGAAATCGGCCGCCACGCCCTGCGCCACCAACAAGCTCTCACTGGCATTGCAGGGGCTGTATTTGTGGGTTTTGGCGTTATCGGCCACCCGCACGGCCATGTCAATGTCACAAGGCTCGTCCACATAGGTGTGGCAATTGCCGTCCAGGTGCTTGATCACGGGCACTTTGGCTTCGGCGCTGATGCGCTCGATCAGACCCTTGCCGCCTCGCGGAATGACCACATCCACAAACTGGGGCATGGTGATGAGTTGACCCACAGCTGCGCGGTCGGTGGTTTGCACCAGTTGAACCGCGTCTAACGGCAGGCCGCTGTCGGTGAGGGCTTGCTGCACCAACTGGGCAAGGGCTTTGTTTGACTCGATGGCCTCAGAGCCACCGCGCAAGATACAGGCATTGCCGCTCTTGATCGACAGGCTGGCCGCTTCGATGGTCACGTTGGGGCGGCTTTCGAAAATCATGCCGAACACGCCAATCGGCACCCGCATCTGGCCCACACGGATACCACTGGGCACCTGCTTCATGCCAATGATCTCGCCGATCACGTCGGGCATCGCGGCCAATTGCTCGCAGCCTTGGGCACAGGTCTCCAAGACCTTGGGCGTGAGTTTCAGACGGTCCACCATGGGTTCGGCCAAACCGGCAGCGCGAGCGCGGTCCAGGTCTTTGGCGTTGTCCATTTGCAGGGCATCGGTGTTGTTGCGCAACAAAGCAGCCAAACGGCGCAGAGCCGCGTTCTTGGTGGCTGCGGAGGCCTTGGCCATCAGAGCCGACGCTTTTTTGGCTTGCTGGCCCAAGGCCTGCATGTGTGCAGCGGTGTTCAATTCGGTCATGGAAACATTTTCGCAGATGCTGATACAGATGGGGATGGGTCTCAGCGCACCATGCAAAAACGCGAAAATCTCAGGGCCAATCGTTGCAAAGCTTGCCAAGGATCGGTGGGCCAGTCCGGGACTTTCAGGCCTTTGACAATGCCGTCCACTTGGTGGGCTGACTGCAGCAGGCCGTTCAGGCGGGCTTCTGTCATTCGGGGCAACACGCGCTCAAACAAGCGCTCACGCGGTCCCCAAACGCGCTGCTCACGCAGCGCCATGGGCAGGGGCTTGCCTGCGGCCATGGCAGCTTTTACGCGTTTCAGGGCACGGATATCTTCGGCGATGGTGTAGTGCACCAGCACAGCCGCCTCGCCCTCGGCTTGCAGACCGTCCAGCATGCGTTGGACGCGGGCGACTTGCCCAGACAGCACCGATTCAGACAGCTTGAAAACATCATAGCGAGCCACATTGACCACTGCAGCTTCCACTTGGGCTTGGCTGATGTCCCCCTGCGGATAAAGCAGCCCCAATTTTTGAATTTCCTGAAATGCGGCCAACAAATTACCTTCTACCCGGTCTGCAAAAAATTGCAGGGTGCGCTGTCCCTCATCGCCAGCAGCCACATTTTGACCCTGCATTTGCAAGCGCTGAGCAATCCATTGGGGCAAGGCGTTGCGTTCAATCGGGTCGATCTGAACCGAAACGCCAAAATTTTCGAGTGCGCCAAACCAAGCCCCTTTACGGGTGGCAGCATCCAGACGGGGCAGACTGACCAGGGTCAGCGTGCTGTCATTGCCTTGGGTGGAAGCAGCCAATTGCTGCAGGGCGGCACTGCCCTCCTTGCCGGGCTTGCCCGAGGGGATGCGCACTTCCACGATTTGTTTGTCGGCAAACAAGCTGAGCGAACCGCCCGCGGCCAAGACCTCGCTCCAATCAAAATGCGCGCCTGACACGGTGTGTACGCTGCGCTCGGTATAACCTTGAAGCCGAGCTGCCGCACGGATGGCGTCAGCGGCTTCTTGTTGCATCAGCGGCTCATCGCCATGCAGCACATACAGGTTGCGCAAGCCTTTTTGCAAATGAGACGACAGCTGAGATGAGGCCAATTGCATGAGCGGATCAGGGCTTGGGCGCAGGCACAAGCGGCGCCTTGGATGGCGGCTTGACCATCGCCAAACGCCGCATGATCTGCTGCACGATGTCGGTTTGCATGTCGCGGTAAAGCATGCCTTGCTCGATTTCCTTGGACAAAGCGGCGGTCTCAGTGAAACTCAAATCGCGCTGCTGGGCCAACTCCACCGCATCGATCCAAATCACGCCGTCGGGCGTTCGCAAGCGAAACCTGACCCGCAAACGCAGTTGCAATTCGCGCACTTGGCCCAAAGCATTGATGCCCACCACCACCTGCTGTCGCTCTTCACTCAAAATGTCCAAAATGGCATCGGCTTTGAGCATTTGCGCTGGTTCACTCCACACGTCAATGCGGCCGGTGCCCAATAAATTCCGACGCAATTCCACACCCAAAGGCGAGTTGATCGCGAAATTGGCGTACAGCGTTTTGAAGGGGTAGTCCCCCACGCTGCGCAACTGAAAACCACACGCCGACAGCCCTGCGGTCAAAGGCATGGCCCATAAACCTTGCAAAAAGTAGCGGCGCGGGATGCTCATGGGCCAGCCGATTCAGACCACGATGTTGACCAAGCGCCCAGGCACCACGATCACCTTTTTAGGGGCAGCGCCTGCAGCTTGCTTGACAAAGGCCTCCGCCGCCAAAGCAGCGGCTTCGATCTGGGCCTTGTCGGCGCTGGCGGCCACCCAAATGGCGCCACGCAGCTTGCCGTTGATTTGCAGCATCATCTCGATCTGGTCTCGCTCCAAGGCCGATTCATCCAAGGCCGGCCAAGGGGCATCGAGCAACTCACCCACTGCTTGGGCATACCCCAATTGCTGCCAAATTTCATCGGTGATGTGTGGGCAAGCGGGGTAGAGCATGCGCATCAGAATGGACACGCCTTCGCACAGGGCAGCAGTGTCACCTGAGCTGGCATCGGGCTTGAAGTCTTCCAGTGCATTGAGCAGCTTCATGCAACCGGACACCACCGTGTTGTATTGCATGCGCTCGTAGTCGTAGCCCACTTGCTTGAGCACCAAATGCATTTCGCGGCGCAAGGCTTTGGCCGAATCGCCCAAAGCGGCTTGACTCAAGTCTTGGCCCGTGGCCGTGCGCAGCAAAGCGTGGTGCTTGAAGGCGAAGTTCCAGACCCGGCGCAAAAAGCGGTAACTGCCCTCCACGGCCGAGTCGTTCCACTCCAGCGTCACCTCGGGTGGCGCGGTGAACATGGTGTACAGACGCGCGGTATCGGCGCCGTATTTTTCAATCAGGTCTTGAGGGTCCACACCATTGTTTTTCGACTTGGACATGGTGCCCACGCCTTCGTAGTCAATGGCGGTGCCCACGGGCAAGCGACCGTCGCCACTGTCGGCTTCGTTCTTGAGCTTGGCACCCACCACTTTGCCCGTCTCGTCGAGCACATGTTCGACATCGTGCGGCCAAAAATAGTCCTTGCCCCCCTTGGCGGTGCGGCGTGAGTAAATGTGGTTGAGCACCATGCCCTGCGTGAGCAGTTTGCTGAAGGGTTCATCCACTTTAACCAGGCCCAGATCGCGCATGACCTTGGTCCAGAAGCGCGCGTAAAGCAAATGCAAGATCGCGTGCTCGATGCCGCCGATGTACTGGTCCATGCCGCTGCCGCCCGCTGCCAGTTGTTGGTCACGCATCCAATAATCTGCACCCTCGCCCACCATGCCGTCGGCTTTGGTCGGGTCGCAATAGCGCATGAAATACCATGACGAATCCACGAAGGTGTCCATGGTGTCTGTCTCGCGGCGGGCAGGCTTGCCGCACACCGGACAGGTCACACCCGCGTGGAAACCTTCGTGCTTGAGGAGCGGGTTGCCCGAACCGTCAGGGATGCAGTCTTGCGGCAGCACCACAGGCAGGTCTTTTTCGGGTACAGGCACCGCACCATGCTCTTCGCAGTGGATGATCGGGATCGGTGTTCCCCAGTAGCGCTGGCGGCTGATACCCCAGTCGCGCAAACGCCAAGTGGTTTTCTTTTCGCCGAGGCCTTTGGCGGCCAGCAACTCGGCCACTTTGTTGGCGGCGGCCTTGAAGCTCAGGCCATCGAGATCTCCCGAATTGATGCACACGCCATCTTTGGTCGCGTACCACTCGGCCCAAGTGGAATCATCAAAAGCGGTCTTGGTGTTGCCTGCGTTGGGCAACGATGTTGAGCTTGCGTCTGAGGCGCCCGACGCAGGCGACGACAAGGCCGCCCCACGCTGTGCCACCACTTGCTGGATCGGCAAGGCGTACTTCAAAGCAAACGCAAAGTCGCGCTCATCGTGCGCGGGCACGCCCATCACAGCGCCATCGCCGTAAGACATCAGCACGTAGTTGCCCACCCACACCTCGACCTGTGCACCCGTCAAAGGATGCATGACAAACAGACCGGTAGCCATGCCTTTTTTCTCTTGGGTGGCCATTTCGGCCTCGGTCGTCCCGCCGCTCTTGCACTCTTCCAAAAATGCCGCCAGAGCGGGATTCGATACTGCAGCATGCAAAGCCAAAGCATGCTCAGCCGCCACAGCGCAAAAGGTCACGCCCATGATGGTGTCAGCGCGGGTGGTGAAGACGTACATCTTGCCGTCACCAATCAGCTGACCGTCAGCGCCCTTGATGTCGTGGGGGAAGGCAAAGCGCACTCCTTCGCTCTTGCCAATCCAGTTTTCCTGCATCAGCCGCACTTTGTCAGGCCAGCCGTTGAGTGTGGCCTTGTCGTTGCCGATCTGCACATGGTCCAAAAGCTCTTGCGCATACTGGGTGATGTTCAGGTAGTAGCCCGGAATTTCACGCTTTTCGACCGGAGCGCCCGTGCGCCAGCCTTTGCCGTCAATCACCTGCTCATTGGCCAACACCGTCTGGTCCACCGGATCCCAGTTCACGACTTGGGTCTTGCGGTAAGCAATGCCTTTTTCCAGCATCTTTAAAAACAGCCACTGGTTCCACTTGTAGTAGGTTGGGTCGCAGGTGGCAACTTCGCGCGACCAGTCGATGGCCAGGCCCATGGCCTGCATCTGTTTTTTCATGTACGCGATGTTCTCGTACGTCCATTTGGCCGGGGGCACGCCGTTTTTCAAGGCGGCATTCTCGGCCGGCAGGCCAAACGCGTCCCAGCCCATGGGCATGAGGACGTTGTGGCCCTTCATGCGCAGACTGCGCGTGAGCATGTCGTTGATGGTGTAGTTGCGCACATGGCCCATGTGCAGCTTACCGCTGGGGTAAGGCAGCATGGAACAGGCGTAAAACTTCTTTTTGCTGGCGTCTTCGGTGACACGGTAGGCATCGCGGGCCGTCCATCGCGACTGCGCTGCGGGTTCGACTTCAAGGTGGTTGTACTTGTCTTGCATAGGGCTAAATTGTAGGGCTTGGGACTCGGCGATCTGGGCGCTCGGGACGCACCAAGCCCAGGTCTATCAAGGATTCGCCAACTGGGCGACAAAGCCAATTCTTGTCAGGCCCGCTTTTTGAGCCAAACCCATGGCTTCGACCACCCGACCATAGGGCACCGTGGCATCGGCTCTGAGCTCCAACTCGGTTTGCGGATCGCGAAGGGCCACACGGGAAAGATGCGCTTTCAAGGCGTTCTCCGATATGACTTGATCGTTCAAGTACAAAACCCCTTGGGCATCCACCACCAAGACCACTGAAGAAGCCAATGCACCTGTATCTGCGCCTTGACTTTGGGGCAAATCCAGCCGAATGGCGCTGGTCATCAAAGGGGCTGTGACCATGAAAATCACCAACAAGACCAACATCACGTCCACCAATGGGGTCACATTGATGTCACCCATAGGCGCATCGGAGCGACGGCTGGACAATCGACCAAAGGGCATGTTGCATCAGTCCGCAGGTTTGGACAAAAGCGCTCGCACATCGTGCGCAAAGCCCTCAAGCTCCGCCTCGATTTGGCCAATGCGCCGCCCCAACAGGTTGTAGCCCAAGACTGCCGGAATCGCCACCGCCAAACCAGCAGCGGTCATGACCAAGGCCTCGCCCACGGGCCCGGCAATCTCTTCGATGCGAATGGCCCCGCCCTCTGCCAGCCCCGCTAAAGCGTTGAAAATACCCCAGACCGTTCCCAACAAGCCGATGAAGGGTGAAATCGTTCCCGCAGTGGCCAACCATGTTTGCCCCCACTGCATTCGGCGAATCCCCGATTGCATCGCATCGCGCAGCACCCGCGTCAGTTGGTGGTGTCGGTCGCCAGATGACGCCAAAGTGCCGCCCAAGGGCAACAAAGTCGCATCCAACATGGGCAAAACGCAGGCATCACGGTCAAATTGGGCCACCCGCTGGCGTGCATCTTCAAAGCCTGGTGCCTGCCAAAAAGCGGCCACACTGCGGGGCACGTCTTGACTCACACGCGATAACAAACGCCATTTCCAAGCCATCACCACCCATGAGCCCACAGACAGGGCCAAGAGCAACACCGCCAAAAACTGACTCACGGCGTCGCTGTGCAGCCAAAAGTCGTGCAAGTTCATGGTGTTGTGGGTGAAAGCGCCTCAGCGCAGACTCAACACATCAAACATGTCAAACAAGCCATGCTCTCTCGTTGACAAAAAGCGTGCCGCTCGAAGGCTGCCTTGAGCGTAAGTTGAGCGACTGGATGACTTGTGCGTTATCTCAATGCGCTCGCCTATGCCGGCAAAGAGCACCGTGTGGTCGCCCACAATGTCACCGCCCCGAATGGTGGAAAACCCAATGGTGGATGGGTC
This sequence comes from Limnohabitans sp. Rim8, assembly GCF_943326455.1. Lineage (NCBI taxonomy): Bacteria > Pseudomonadati > Pseudomonadota > Betaproteobacteria > Burkholderiales > Comamonadaceae > Limnohabitans > Limnohabitans sp. Rim8. The sequence goes on along the minus strand of NZ_CALPTI020000002.1, from coordinate 103,358 downwards.
GCGTTCGCCGGTATGGCCATAACGTTCGTAAACGGCGCATTCGTTCAAATCACGCCCAATCGCTTCGGCAATCACTTCACCCATCTTGAGTGCTGTACCCGACGGTGCATCGACTTTGTGCCGATGATGGGCTTCGATGATTTCAATGTCGTAGCCGGTAGGCATGGCCTGCGCGGCCATTTGCAAAAGCTTGAGAGTGACGTTGACGCCTACGCTCATGTTCGGCGCCATGACGATGGCAATGTCACGGGCAATCTGGGCGATTTCGGCTTTTTGGGCATCCGTGAAACCCGTGGTCCCTATGACCGCTTTGACCCCCAATTCGCGGCAGACTTTCAAATGGGCCAGTGTGCCTTCTGGACGGGTGAAATCGATCAAACATGCCGATCCTTGCAAGCCTGCGTGCAGGTCAGCTGTGACCAGCGCTCCTGTGATCCGGCCCAAGGCTGCTCCGGCATCTTGGCCCAAAGCAAGGCTGGCGGCGATGTCAAGGGCACCTGACAGACGGCAGTCGTCAGTGGCCAAAATGGCTTCAATGAGCATGTGACCCATGCGGCCAGAGGCACCCGCGACGGTGATGGGCAGTTGTTTCAAAGTGGTCATTTGGATTTGAATGAAATGGGGGCTCAACCGCCGAGCTGGACACAAGCGACCGACGCGCTCAGCGCGAAACGGGCTCCAAGGGTGGATAAGTTCGGGGGGCTGCGGGTGCCGGCGGGTTGACGGGCCTGGAAGCCGGCGTGGTGGAGAACTTCTTGAGGTCTTCTTCACTGGCTTGCAAGACAGGCAATTTGCCTGGAGCTCGAGGCTTGATCAGGCGTCCGGCAAACTCGGATTCGCTGGGCAAATCGTCACCTTCAATGCGGTCCAACAGATCGTCCTTGAAATGAACCGTGAGCCTGAAATTTTGAGGTGCAACGCCTTGCCGTTGGATGCTGAATGCGTAATCCCACCGGTCTCCATGGAACAAACTGGCGACCAAGGGTGTGCCCAACACTTCGCGCACCTGCACCCGCGCCATGCCAAGGCGCAAGACTTGTCTTTGCTCCTTGGAAATGAAGTTGCCTTGCACCACCTCGGGCACATAGGGCCTGAATGTGTCTCGATTCACACCGGCTAAGCCGCTGCAACCCGCCAATCCAAAAAGCAGGAGTGCCACAGCCAGATAACGGCAGGACGAGCGAAATGTCGGGGATGCGGTCATGGTTGGATGGGTGCCGATATGATCATGTCCATTGTAGCGGCAGCTTTGCAAACAAACCGCTACCCAACGACAGGACTACCCCATCCCATGCGTCAGATTGATGAACTGAAAAACAACGGGCTCAAGGCCACTTTACCGCGACTGAAAATTTTGGAAGTTTTCCAAAGCGGCTCCATGCGTCACATGACAGCAGAAGATGTTTTTCGTCACCTGCTTCTGGAAAACGCAGACATTGGATTGGCCACTGTTTACCGGGTTTTGACCCAATTTGAACAAGCAGGCATCTTGAGTCGCAACCACTTTGAAAGCGGCAAATCGGTTTACGAGTTGAACGAGGGGCAGCACCATGATCACATGGTCTGTCTCGATTGCGGCCGGGTTGAAGAATTCTACGATGCAGAGATCGAATCACGCCAACATGCTGTCGCCAAAGCGAAAGGGTTTGAGATTGCCGACCATGCTCTGAGCTTGTACGCCCACTGCACTCAAAATCCGTGTCCCCACCGGAACGCACGCTGAACAACTGAGTGGGTTACTCCATGGCACGGCGCTGCCGCTCGATGAATTCCTGGTAAGTGTCAATGCCGCGCATCTGCAAAATCGTATTGCGCACAGCCGCCTCCACCAAAACCGCGATGTTGCGGCCCGCCATCACTTGAATCACCACTTTTTGCACAGGAATCCCCAGCACATCCTGGCGCAAAGGCTCTGAAGGCAATCGTTCGTAATCGCGCTCCAAAGTTTCGCGCCGCACCAAATGAACGATCAACTTTAAGCGCATCTTGCGGCGAACCGCGGTTTCACCAAAAATGGCCCGAATGTCGAGCAAGCCAATGCCGCGCACTTCCAACAGGTTTTGCAACAGATCAGGGCAACGCGCCTCAATGGTGGTCTGGTTGATGCGGTACAGATCGACGGCATCGTCGGCCACCAAGCCGTTACCGCGGGAAATCAGCTCCAAACCCAACTCACTTTTGCCCAAGCCAGACTCGCCGGTGATCAGCACACCCATGCCCAAGATGTCCATGAACACACCGTGCATCGTGGTGCGGTCGGCAAAATGTTTGGACAAATAAGCCCGCAGCACATCGATCACAAACGCCGACGACTGCTCGGTCAAAAACATAGGGATCTGAGCCCGTTCACACATGGCCAAAAGTGCATCTGGGGCAGTCTGACCATCGGCCAACACCAAAACAGGAGGCTCCAGGGTCACGATGCGGGCCGTACGACGGGCACAGTCTTCATCCGAACCGCTGGTCAGGTAAGCCACTTCGCGTGGGCCCAAAATTTGTACGCGATAAGGATGGATGTAATTGAGGTACCCCACCAAGTCGGCACCTGAGCGGGCTTCGCGCACAGCGACTTCGTCAAAGCGTCGTTCGGAGGCGCCAAGTCCCGCCAACCACTGCCATTTGAGTTGCTGCCGATGGTCTTCAAACAAAACATCGGCGCTGATGACGGAAGGCTTCATCGCAGAGTTTCAGCGCAGAGCAGTCAGGCCGTTTGGGCCGACTGCCATTGGGCAATCAATTGGTGCAAACCGATTTGGGCCGTACTGGACTTGATGCTTTCACGCAGCACGGTATCGCTCAGCAACTCAGCGATTTCAGAAAGGATTTCAAGGTGCTTTTGCGTAGCAGCCTCGGGCACCAGCAAAAAAATCAGCAAATTAACAGGCTGCTCATCGGGGGCATCAAAACCGATCGGCTCGGCCAACTGGAATACGGCGGCCATAGGCGCCTTAAGGCCCTTGATGCGGCCATGCGGGATGGCCACGCCATGACCCAAACCTGTCGACCCCAACCTCTCACGTGCAAACAAGCTGTCCGTGACCAAAGCACGAGACAAACCGTGGAGATTCTCAAAGAGAAGTCCGGCTTCTTCGAATGCGCGTTTCTTGCTGGTGGCTTCCACTCCTACAAGAACTTGTGCAACAGGCAGTATGGATGAGAGTCGGTTCATGGTCGAGGCCGGATTATGCACCCGAACGGCCCCAAGCTCTGGCCGGCCAAGGAACCGAAGCCATTTTTACGAGTTTGTTGCCATTTAGAGACGACATGCGCCATGAAAAAGGCCGCTCTGCAGCGGCCTTGGGCTCAAGAGGATGGGTCACATCATGCGTTTGGGCGCTGCGTGATGGTGATCGGTGATCCGGTCTTTGTGTTTGACCACCTGACGATCGAGTTTGTCCACCAGCTCATCCACTGCGGCATAAAGATCTTCATGTGCGCTCTCGGCAAACAAGTCATTGCCTTTGACATGTATGTTGCACTCGGCCCTTTGACGCTTTTCTTTCTCTTTCTGCTTTTCGACAGTCAGCAGCACTTTCACATCCACCACTTGGTCAAAATGTCGGGTGATGCGATCGAGTTTCCCCGTGACGTACTGGCGCAAGGCAGGGGTCACTTCCAAATGGTGTCCGCTGATGATTAAATTCATGAGTGTCGCCTCCATAGATGCAGGGTAGAAAAAGCCCCACCGAGGCGGGGCTCAGAAACCACTTTTCAGGTGGTTCAACCCCACTATGCGCCCCACATCACCGAAAAGCAATACATCCCCAACTAAACCTAAAAAGTCAGCCCTCAATGGCCACAAGGCCTCGTTTCGGTGCTATTGTCCGACTTGAAACAATTCGTGGTGGTGTTTTTTCTGCCACCCAAACGAGTTTCAGTCCCCATAAGGGCCTCAGCAATTCAAGCTGGCGCGCCATGCAAGTGCAAACGCCCTGCCAACCAAGCGCTGAGGCAGCTTGCCACCACCCCTAACAATCCTGCAACCCAGTAAAGTGTGAGGTGTCCCTGTGCATCGCGCCCAATAATGAGCCCTCCCACCAAAGCAGCAGACCCCATGGCAGCGGATTGGACCGCCGAATTGAGCGTCATGAAGGTACCGCGCAAACGAGGCTCTACGGAAGATGAAATCATGGCCATTCCGGGAATCATCCGACCACTCATCATGGTGAACAGCCAAGTCGAAATCAGCAACAACCCCCACAATGGCAAGCCCTCCGACAGCGTGGTCGCCATCAAGGGGAAAGCCACCGCCACCGCTAAGCGCTGAAACACCTTGACTTTGCCGACCCGATCGGTCAATCGACCAAAGTAGCGCGCCGTCAACAAGGTCGTTAGACCGCCACACAAATAGATCCAAGGCACCTCATCGTTTTTCATGCCAGCATTGGACTGAAGGTAAATCGTGATGTAGGGAATGACTGTGAAGCCCGCAAACATCATCAAACCCGTGACGCCAAAAGCCTTGAGATGGTTTGGCTCGGCCAACACCTGACCGATCCCGCGCCACACGTTCACCCGCTCAGGGTGGTGCAAGTGCGCATCCAAGCGGGGCAAGGTCTGCCAAGCGCCCAGTGCCAGCAGCCCCACCAAGAAGGCAATCCCAAAAAATGGAGCATGCCAATTGAAATGCGCTGCCAAAAACAGGCCCAAGGGCACTCCCGCCACCGTAGACACCGAGAAAGATGTCATGACCACACTCATGGCCCTGCCACGACGCTCAAACGGAATGACGTCGCCCACGATGGTCTGAGCCAAGGCCGATAAAACGCCCCCAAACAAACCTGCGGCAATGCGCGCCACCATCAACCAAAAGTAATCAGGCGCAAGACCACAGGCCAAGGTGGCCAAACCAAACAAGGTGTACATGGTCAGCAGCAACTGCTTGCGGCTAAAACGGTCAATATAGGTGGCAGCCATGAGCCCAGACAAACCGGCTGACAGGGTGTAAGCCGAAACCAACAAACCGAACTGGGCGTTGCTGATCCCAAACAGGGCTGTGAACTGCGGCCCCAGCGGCATCATGATCATGAAATCCAGGATGTGCGTGAATTGGATGCCCGCCAATGTCAACAGCAGCCAGCGCTCACGCCGTGGGGTCAAGTGGGGGATCATGAAACAATGCCTTCGCGTTGGTTGAGAATCTAACACCCACGGACTGCCCCCTTGAACACCATGCACATTGACACTCTGAACGCAACCAGTCCCCCGCTTGCGGCAGCACCCCGGTTGAATGGTCTGGTTTTGATGGGCGGCGGCGCTCGCACGGCCTACCAAGCCGGCGCTTTACAGGCGATAGGTCGACTGCTGGGCGCATCCAAAGATGCCCCTTGTTTTCCTTTTCAAGTGCTCACGGGCACTTCTGCTGGCGCTCTGAATGCGACTTTTTTGGCCAGCCGGGCCATGGAAGGGCTGGGCGCGCTGGACGATTTGGCCCATTTTTGGCAGGGCATACGCACCGATGCGGTTTATCACCTGCCTCAGACACCCCTGGCGCGCTTTAGCCGATGGGCCACAGCCTTGGGTTTGGTTTTATCGGCTCGCCAACAAGCTGCAGCCATGGACAGCTTGGCCTTGGTCAACACTTTGCACAAAGCGATCGAACTGAGCCGCATCGACACGGCGCTGCAAAAAGGGGTGTTGCACGCCTTGGCTGTGACCGCCTCCAGTTACTCCAGCGGTGAGCACTGGACTTTTTGTCAAACCGAGGACGGTTTGCCGATTCCTTGGAGCCGTCCTGGCCGTCGTGCCGAACAACAACCCATCACGATCGAGCATCTGATGGCGTCAAGCGCCATTCCCTTCATCTTTCCGGCCACACCGCTTTGGGTAGACGGTGGCATGGAGTTTTTTGGAGATGGGTCGATGCGGCAAATATCCCCCTTGTCAGCTGCCGTGCAGCTGGGCGCTGATCGGATTTTGGCCATCGGCGTGAGCCAACCCCAGCGTGCCGGTTTGGGCACGCCCTGTCGCAACAACGGACGGCCCTCTTTGGGCACGATCGCAGGACATGCGATGGCCAGCGTCTTCCATGACACCTTGGAAGCCGACGTGGAGCAAATCAGCCGCATCAACCAATCCTTGCGCAAACTGCCTGACTCGGTACTTGCCGAATTGCCTTTTCGGTCGGTTGAGGTGCTCACACTTCAACCCAGCGCCTCGCTGGATGAGTTGGCTCAGGCTCATGTTCACACACTGCCAAAGCCCATCTTGCGGGTACTCGAGGGCTTGGGTGCATTACAAGGCAGCGGGGCGGCATTGGCCAGTTACTTGCTGTTTGAGCCAGGGTTTATCAGGGCCTTGATGGCCTTGGGGCAAGCGGACGTGACCACCAGGTCCGCGGAAATCCTTGATTTCTTGACCGCCGAATCGACTTATCAAGTGCGATAATTCAATCCATTCATTCTGGAGACACATTGCTGTGGAAACTACCCCGAGTTGGTAGCTTTCGAACGCGCTGAGCACCATGCCCATCGTTCGAAAGCTGCCAAGAACCCTTCGCCGCCCCTTTGAACTTTTGGCATCTGGCCATTTTTTGGATTCGCCATGCTCAACATCTTCACCCTTGTCAACGGCCGCCTCTTTCAGGAAGAGATCGAGTCGCTGGAAGAACTCTCCCGCTTTCAACCCATCTGGGTCGACCTGGAGTCGCCCACGCTGGAAGAAAAGCGCTGGATCAAGCAGTACTTTGGCCTGTCCATCCCGGAAGATGCGATGGACGAGGACATCGAAGAATCCGCCCGTTTTTATGAAGAAGACAACGGCGAATTACACATCCGCTCCGACTTCTTGGTCGCCAATGAAGAGCAACCCAGCACGGTGCGATGCGCCTTTATCTTGAATCAACACAACGCCGAACTGAAAAGTCAAGGTGTGCTGTTTTCCATCCACGATGAAGACGTCCCGGTATTTCGCCTGCTGCGCATGCGCGCGCGCCGAGCCCCTGGCTTGATCGAAGACGCCAAGGATGTGCTGCTCAAACTGTTTGACGCTGACGCCGAATATTCGGCCGATACATTGGAAGGCATTTACGACCAACTGGAAAGCGCTGGCAAAAAAGTGCTTTCAGGCGATGTGACCGATGCCATGGCAGGTGAAGTATTGGGTGCGATCGCCCGCCAAGAAGACTTGAACGGTCGCATTCGCCGCAACGCCATGGACACCCGACGCGCTGTCAGTTTCATGATGCGTTCCAAAATGTTGAATGCCGAGCAGTTCGAAGAAGCGCGTCAAATTTTGCGCGACATCGATTCCCTTGATTCGCATACTGAATTTTTGTTTGACAAGATCAACTTTTTGATGGATGCCACCGTGGGTTTCATCAACATCAACCAAAACAAAATCATCAAGATCTTCTCTGTGGCCAGCGTGGCTTTACTGCCACCTACTTTGATTGCCAGCTTGTACGGCATGAATTTTCAGTACATGCCGGAGCTGTCTCAGAAATGGGGCTACCCATTCGCCCTTTGCTTGATGGTCGCCAGTGCGGTGGTGCCCATGTGGTACTTCCGCCGCCGCGGCTGGCTCAAGTGATGCTGGGGCCTTCTTTTGGCAGTTCTTTCAGCCAATGGGACAAAATTGCCAAACTGTAACGGCTGGCGACACCGCTGACAAAGCTTTGAAAATCCATGTGGGCAGCGTCGTCGGCGCGATCAGACACCGTGCGCACCGCCGCAAAAGCAGCTTTGTAATCCCAGCAAACTTGGGCAACTGCGGCGCCCTCCATCTCCACGGCCATAGCGGATGGAAATGCCTTGGACAAAATCCGGCTTTCAGCAGAGGTCGATACAAAGCGGTCCCCACTGATCAGCAAGCCTTGGTGCACGCGGGGCGACGACACCTTGAATTGACCCATCGCCTCATGCCCCAAATGCTCAGAGGCTGAAGCCAGAACTTGGGCGCTGGCGCGTGCCAATTGAGCAGACAAACTGGGGGCTGCATCGAAACAGGCACGCCCATAAAAAGGCACTTCGTATTTTGGACACAAGGGGGATGCATCCATGTCATGCTGAATAAAGCCTTGGGCCACCACCACATCACCTACGCGAACTTCTGGGGCCAAGCCGCCTGCAACCCCTGTAAAGACCACACTCCCTGCCTGAAAGCGGTCGAGCAAAATGCTGGCTGTTGTTGAGGCTGCCACTTTGCCAATGCGCGACAACACCGCCACCACCGAATGGCCTTGCCAATGGCCGACCCAGAAATCCCTGCCTGCGACCGTGACACGCTGCTGGTCTGCCATTTCAGCCAGAACAGCAGACAGCTCCTCGTGCATGGCACTCATGATGCCGATCATGGCCACCCCTCAGGCCCCATTCGACAGGTTCCAGGGCATCAAGCTGGACTGCGCAGCTCACGCCGCAAAATCTTCCCCACCGGTGTTTTGGGCAACTCGGTACGGAACTCGATCACCCTGGGTTGTTTGTAGGCGGTCATGTGCTCACGACAGTGGGCCATGATCTTGGCTTCTGTCAAAGTCGGGTCTTTTTTGACCACCACCAACTTGACAGTTTCGCCCGTTTTTTCATCGGGCACACCAATCGCCGCACACTCGAGCACCCCGGGACAAGTTGAAGCCACCTCTTCCACCTCATTGGGATAGACATTGAAGCCACTGACCAAGATCATGTCCTTTTTGCGGTCAATGATCTTGAAGAAACCCCGCGCGTCCAAAGTTCCCACATCACCCGATTTGAAGAACCCATCGGCCGTCATGACTTTGGCCGTTTCATCGGGGCGCTGCCAGTAACCGGCCATGACCTGCGGCCCCTTGATGGCGATTTCCCCAGGCTGTCCGGGCTCCGTCACCTCGTGACCATCGTCATCGAGCAATTTCATCCAGGTGCTGGGCAAAGGCACACCAATGGTCCCCGTGAATTCGGTGCTGGTGGTCGGGTTGCAGCTGGCGGAAGGGCTGGTTTCGGACAAACCATAGCCTTCGCAAATTGGACACCCGGTTTTCTCCAGCCAAAGCTGGGCCACATTGGGCGTCACAGCCGTGCCACCGCCCAAGGACACCTTGAGGTTAGACCAGTTCACCGTGCCGAAATCGGGATGGTTGGCCAAGCCGTTGAACAAGGTATTGACGGCCGGGAAGCTGTGAAACGTGTGCTTGGACAACTCTTTGAGAACAGCAGGCAAATCACGAGGATTGGGAATCAAGATGGTTTTTCCGCCCATGCGCAATCCCAGCATCATGTTCACCGTGAAGGCGAAGATGTGGTACAGCGGCAAAGCGCACACCGAGGTAGGTTGCTCGCCAGCCGGAATGCGCTTCATGACCGGTTCATTCCAAGCCTCAGACTGCAACACATTGGCGATCACGTTGCGGTGCAAAAGTACGGCGCCCTTGGACACCCCGGTGGTGCCACCGGTGTACTGCAACACAGCGATGTCGTCGGCCGTTAAATTGGGCTTTCGAAAAGCCAGCTGCCGACCTTTGCTCAGCGCATCATTGAACCTGACCGCTTGAGGCAGGTGAAAAACAGGCACCATTTTTTTAACGTTGCGCACCACGTAGTTGACCAAACTGCCTTTGAGCACACCCAAACGGTCGCCCATAGCAGCCACGACAACATGCTGTACAGGTGTTTGAGGGATACATTTTTCAAGCGTCGCAGCAAAGTTCTCGATGATCACGATCGCTTTGGCACCCGAGTCCTTGAGTTGATGCTCCAGCTCGCGGGCGGTATACAAAGGGTTGACGTTGACCACCACAAAACCGGCACGCAAGATGGCCGCCACAGCCACCGGATACTGCGGTACGTTGGGCATCATGATGGCCACGCGATCGCCTTGGCTCAATCCCAAGGACTGCAAATACGCAGCCATTGCCAAGCTTTCCTCGTTGGTTTGGGCAAAGCTGATGTCCTTGCCCATGAAGCTGTAGGCACAACGGTCAGCGTATTTGGCAAAACTGTCTTCGAGCAAACCGACCAAGGAGCTGTAGGGGTCAGAAGCTATTTCAGCGGGAATGCCAGCAGGGTAACTTTTCAACCAAACGGGGTTCAACATGTCGTGGTCTCCTGAAATTCAGTCTAACTGATATCTGACAGCGACCTGACTGAAAAACATCGGGGTTTACGCCCAAAAAAATGAAAGGGAGATGAACAATGTTCACCCCCCTTCTTGGGTTGCGACGACAAAGAGGCTTTTTATGACTTCAAGGCCACCAACACCTCATCCAGCATTTTTTTGGCATCGCCAAACAACATGCGGTTGTTCTCTTTATAAAACAGTGGATTGTCCACACCGGCATAACCGCTGGCCATAGAGCGCTTCATCACGATGCTGGTGCGGGCCTTCCAAACTTCGAGCACCGGCATGCCAGCAATCGGGCTGGTGGGGTCATCTTGCGCAGCCGGGTTCACGATGTCGTTGGCACCAATCACAATAGCCACATCGGTGTCCGGGAAGTCATCGTTGAGCTCATCCATCTCAAACACGATGTCGTAGGGCACTTTGGCTTCGGCCAACAGCACGTTCATGTGGCCGGGCATGCGACCGGCCACCGGGTGGATGCCAAAGCGCACGTTCACGCCTTTGTCGCGCAGTGTCTTGGTGATTTCAAACACCGTGTGCTGGGCCTGCGCCACCGCCATGCCGTAACCAGGAACAATGATCACATTCTTGGCATCGCGCAACATCTCAGCAGTTTCAGCGGCCAAGATCGGGCTCACCTCGCCCACAGGCTCAGACGCTTCACCAGCGGCCTTGGGTGCTGCAGCCGTGGTACCGAAGCCACCAGCGATCACGCTGATGAAACTGCGGTTCATCGCGTTGCACATGATGTAGGACAAAATCGCGCCACTTGAGCCGACCAACGCGCCGATCACGATCAACAAATCGTTGCTCAGCATGAATCCGGTAGCCGCTGCGGCCCAACCCGAATAGCTGTTGAGCATGGACACGACCACAGGCATGTCCGCACCACCAATGGCCATGACCATGTGGATACCAAACAGCAAAGCGATGGCCGTCATGATGAACAAAGGCACCATGCCTTCTTCCAGCGTTTCGGCCAACATGAACTCACGGCCAAAATAAATGACCGCGATCAAGCCCGCCAAGTTGAGCCAGTGGCGCGCAGGCAGCAACAAGGGACTGCCGCCAATGCGACCAGACAACTTGCCAAATGCCGCCACAGAACCCGAGAAGGTCACAGCACCAATGAAGATACCGATGTAGATTTCACCGGCGTGGATGGCATGCGCCGCGCCTTCCAAATTCTTGGAAGCTTCTGGGTCCACATAAGTAGCGTAACCCACCAACGCCGCGGCCATGCCGACCATGCTGTGCATGAGCGCCACGAGTTCGGGCATTTGCGTCATCTGCACTTTGCGCGCAGCGTACAAGCCAATGATGGCGCCCACCAGCACCGAGCCCACGATCATGGGAATGCCTTCGGCTGTGACTTGCGGGCCAAAGATGGTGGCCAGCACGGCCAAGCTCATGCCGATCATGCCGTAAAGGTTGCCGCGCCGTGCGGTTTCCTGGTTGGACAAACCACCCAGGCTGAGGATGAAGAGAATGGTCGCGCCAATGTAGGCGACCGTGGCCAGACTTGAGTTCATAAGTGTCTCTTTAATCAGTTGGGGACAGAGCTAAAGATCTGTCCCCAAAGTTTTTTACTTTCGAAACATCGCCAGCATGCGCTGGGTGACGGCAAAGCCGCCAAACATGTTGATGGCTGTCAGCACCAGCGCCAAAGCCGCCAAGATGGCGATCAGCGTGTTGGGCCGCCCAGCCGCAGCCAAAGGCGAGATCTGCACCAGCGCACCGATGGCGATGATGGAGCTGATCGCGTTGGTCACACTCATGAGTGGGGTGTGCAGTGCAGGCTTGACGTTCCAAACCACCATGTAGCCCACAAAGCAGGCCAACACAAACACCGTGAAGTGCGACAGGAAGGCCGCTGGCGCATACGCGCCCACCAGTACCAGCAGCACAGCAGCGACCGCAGAAACGATGAGCAGTTGGCCCACAGGCATCGGGCCCGAGGGCTCGCCGTGGCCATGGCCTTTTTTGGCGCTGGGTGCTGCAGCTGGCTTGGGGGCGGGCTTGGGTGCCGCCACCAGGGGCGGCGCGGGCCAAGTGATTGCACCATCTTTGACCACGGTAAGACCACGAATCGCGTCGTCTTCCATGTTGACATTGATCACGCCGTCTTTGGTCTTGCACAGCTCTTCGGTCAAACGGAACAGATTGGTGCCATACAACGTGGACGACTGGCGCGCCATGCGCGAGGCCAAGTCGGTGTAGCCCACGATGGTCACGCCGTGCTTGACCACCGCTTTGCCGGGCTCAGTCAGTTCGCAGTTACCGCCTTGTTCTGCGGCCATGTCCACAATCACGCTGCCGGGCTTCATGCTTTGCACCATCTCGGCGGTGATCAGCTTGGGCGCGGGTTTGCCAGGGATCAACGCAGTGGTGATGATGATGTCGCACTCTTTAGCTTGTTTGGCGTACATCTCGCGCTGCGCGGCCTGGAAGCCTTCGCTCATGACCTTGGCGTAACCGCCGCCGCCCGAGCCTTCTTCTTCATAATCGACTTTGACGAACTCACCGCCAAGCGACACGACTTGGTCGGCCACTTCGGCGCGGGTGTCGTTGGCGCGCACGATGGCACCCAAGCTGGCGGCCGCGCCAATGGCGGCCAGACCTGCTACACCGGCACCGGCAATGAACACCTTAGCGGGGGGTACTTTGCCCGCGGCCGTGATCTGGCCGTTGAAAAAACGACCAAACGCATTGGCCGCCTCGACCACCGCGCGGTAGCCGCTCACACCCGCCATCGAGGTCAGCGCGTCCATTTTCTGGGCGCGGCTCAAGGTGCGGGGCAGAGCATCAATGGACAGCGCTGTGACCTTTTTGGCCACGAGCTGCTGCATCAAATCAGGGTTTTGTGCGGGCCACAAGAAACCGATCAAGGTCTGGCCTTCGTGCATCAGCGCCACTTCGTCCGGCGTAGGCGCACGGACTTTGAAAACGATATCGCAGCCACTCCACAGCGCCGCAGCATTCGGGGCAATGGTGGCACCAGCTTCGATGTAAGCAGCATCCGACAGGTCAGCGAGATCGCCCGCACCCTGCTCCACCACCACGGCAAAGCCCAATTTGACCAACTTGGTCACCGCATCGGGAACTGTGGCCACCCGTTTTTCACCAGGAAAAACCTCTTTGGGCACGCCAATACGCTGGGGCGTGGCGGCTGAATCGCCTGTTTGCATGTCTGTCTCCTCACTTTGTCCAGAAAACCAAAGGAAAACAGCTTAACCGAAGTCAATGTGTCCCCCCTTTCACCAAGATCTTCCAAGTGGCATGGCCATGGGCCCCGAGCCCTGAACAAATCAAAACATCAGTGCACACCAATATTGTGCATTGCCGGGCCTCCACCGGACCCAGTGATCGCTCCAGGTCAGCCTAAGGGTTTCGGGGGACCGATAATCCCACCCATGGACACACGCTGGAAACCCAATGTCACCGTCGCCGCCATCATTGAAAAAGAAGGCCGCTACTTGCTGATCGAAGAACACACCCAAGAAGGCCTTCGGTTGAACAACCCGGCGGGCCACCTCGACCCCGGCGAGTCACCTGCTGAAGGCTGTGCTCGCGAGGCCTTGGAGGAAACTGCAAGAGATTTCTGGCCTACAGAGTTAGTAGGTATTTACTTATCTCGCTTTCAGAGACCACAAACAGGCGAAGACATCACCTACGTGCGCATGGCCTTTTGCGGTGACATTGGCGAGGTGAGGCCTGACCTGAGTTTGGACGAAGGCATTGTCCGAACCATTTGGATGACGCCACAGGAAGTGCGCGACAGCGCCGATCGTCATCGCAGCCCCTTGGTTCTGCGCTGTATAGAAGACCACCTGGCTGGGCAACGATTTCCTCTGGGCGTGATCCATACCGATTCAGCAGTGGCCAACTTGCCTCCTTTGGCATCATGAGCGCTCCCTGGTCCAGTGAAGCCCTTTGGCTGCTCACGGGTGGCGCAGCTTTTGCAGCAGGTGTGCTCAATGCCATCGCTGGGGGCGGTAGTTTTCTCACTTTTCCAGCCTTGGTGTTTGCTGGAGTCCCCCCTCTTGCCGCAAACGCCACCAGTGCCATGGCCGTGAGCCCGGGCTACTTGGGCAGCACATGGGGATTTCGCTCAGAGCTCAAGGCATTGCCCAAAAGTTTGCTGAAAAGGGAAGTCATCATTGCCGCATTGGGCGGTCTGATCGGTGCCGGCTTGTTGCTGGTGACGCCTGCCAAAGTCTTTTCAGGTTTGGTGCCGTGGCTTTTGCTGTTGGCCACTGCGCTGTTTGCAGCAGGCCCTTGGCTGGCCAAGCGCAATTTCGGACAAGCTCAACTTTCTTGGCGCCAGCCCGGTCTCATGCTTGTCGCCATTTACGGGGGCTATTTCAACGGAGGACTGGGCATTTTGCTGATGGCGCTTTACACCCTGACCGGTGAATCCAGGCTGAATACCGTCAATGCGCTCAAGAACCTCAACTCATTTGTTTTGTCGTTGCTCTCGGTGCTGGCCTTTGCGCTGGCGGGCGCCATTGTTTGGCCACAAGCGGTCTGGATGATGGCCTTGGCGACCGCTGGGGGTTGGATCGGTGCACGTTTGGCCAAACGCTTGCCTGTTCATGGGGTGCGCTGGTTTGTCATCGCCACTGGCTTGGTGATGAGTGCCGTTTTCTTCAGCCGCTTGTGACGCTGTCCGTGCATCAAACCCAACAACCGACAATTAACCCTCAAGATCAATCCGTTGGGAGTTTTTGACCTGCGGCAACGGCATCCAAGCGTGATTTTTCAGCCAAGACCTTGGCCACATACCCGTTGTCCTCGGTCATGGCGTAGCCCCCCAAGTAAAACAGCAGACCTTCCTCGAGTGATCCGCCACGCAGTTTGATCGCATCGGCCAGAACCGCAACACCCACTCGCAAGTTGGTCACCGGATCAAAAGCCGCCAAAGGCCCGCCATAAGCCTCGTAGCGTTGGGCATGAATACCCGTCATGACTTGCATCAATCCTTGCGCACCGGCCTGACTTTGAACGTAGGGATGAAAACTCGATTCTGAGGCCATCACGGCCAAAATCAGGTGAGCGGGCAATTTGGACGATTTGGCCAGCACATGGGCCTCGGCCACCAAGGCCGCCAAAGGCTCAGGCGCCACCTTGTACTTGCGTGCCAACCAAATGGCCACCGAAGCCTGAGGAGGCGGCAAATCCTGCAGATGCACAGCCGTGGCTCGCTCGGCTGTGTTCTGGGGCCAAAAAACAGTCAACACATCACGCTCTCGCAACCAGGTGGCCAAGCGTTGCTCCACCGGCTGCAACCACAGCGGCTGCAACCATATCAACAACAACAAGGCGGCCACCAGCGCACCCACCAAGGCCAAGCCACGGTGGGTGAACGCTACAAGGCGTGCCAACGCGTTGCGACAACGCGCCCGACTGTCGGGGTCTTGCGACCAAGGATTGAACATGGCTTCCAAGCGATAAGGCTGGACATTATCCCGCCGATCCGCCAAACCAGTGCCTTTGTGCACAAGCTCATGCCCCAACGGCGCAAAGGATAATGGCAGCATGTCCAAATTGAAACGTGTGGTCGTCGGCCTGTCCGGCGGCGTTGATTCGGCCGTGACGGCACACCTGCTCAAGCAGCAAGGCCATGAAGTCATTGGCATCTTCATGAAAAACTGGGAAGACGACGATGACAGCGAGTACTGCTCATCCAACGTCGACTTTGTCGATGCTGCCGCCGTGGCCGATGTGCTGGGCATCGACATCGAACATGTCAACTTTGCGGCCGATTACAAAGACCGGGTTTTTTCAGAGTTTGTGCGCGAATACCAAGCTGGTCGGACACCCAACCCGGACATCCTGTGCAACGCCGAGATCAAATTCAAGTCTTTTTTAGACCACGCCATGCGCGTGGGGGCTGAAAAAATCGCCACTGGCCACTACGCCCGTGTGCGACAAAACACGGCCAGCGGCCTGTTTGAACTGCTCAAGGGCTTGGACCCGAGCAAAGACCAAAGCTACTTCTTACACCGCCTGAACCAAGCGCAATTGAGTAAGACGCTTTTCCCGGTGGGCGAATTGCACAAAACCGAGGTGCGCCGCATCGCCCAAGAGATCGGCCTGCCCAATGCCAAAAAGAAAGACTCCACCGGCATCTGCTTCATTGGTGAGCGGCCTTTTCGCGAGTTTTTGAACCGCTACATCAGCAAAGAACCCGGCCCCATTAAAGACCCGTCAGGTCGCACGATCGGCAAGCATGTGGGCCTGAGCTTTTACACCTTGGGCCAACGCCAAGGCTTAGGAATAGGCGGCATCAAGGCCAAAGGCGCTGAAATGAAAGCCCTGCAGGCGCAAGGTTTGCGAGGCGCGGGCGAACACACACCCTGGTTTGTGGCCCGCAAGGACATCCCCAACAACACCTTGTGGGTGGTGCAAGGCCATGACCACCCTTGGTTGCTGTCGCCTCAACTGCAAGCCACAGACGTGAGCTGGTGCGCGGGCTTGGCACCCAAGCCCGGTGCCTATGCCGCCAAAACCCGCTACCGACAAACCGATGCACCGTGCACCCTGCAATCACTCACCATGCCAGATGGGGGTGCTGGCTTTGATTTGTCATTCAACGAAGACCAATGGGCCGTCACGCCCGGCCAAAGCGCTGTGCTGTACGACGGCGAAGTGTGTTTGGGCGGCGGCGTGATCCATTCGGCCAGCGCCTGCCCGTCCACAACAGATTGATTTATTCCCCGCCCAGCCCCAAGCGGTTGGGTTGACGCTTTTCGATGGCAAAGCGCAGCAAAGCCGCTGTGCGGAAAACACCGTGCGCAAACTTGCCATACGGCAAGGTCAAGAACAAGGCCATCACCGCACCCAAGTGCACCGCCAACATCGAGGGCATGGCCGCTGTTTGACCGAGCAGCCACAAGAGCAAACCCGTCACGCTGACCAAGAACAACAAGGCGATGAAGCCCCTGTCCATGGGCTTTTGTGCGGCGTCACCATGCTCTGGGTGGCGGCGCAGGTTCAATCGCCACAAACCAGCCGTGCCCACTGTCAGGCTCACCCCGCCAATGACACCCAGCAACTTGGGCAAGGTGGTCAGGTCATACGGTGCGGGCCAGCCCAACACATAGTGGTACAGCGTGGCCACGCTGGTGGCGGCAAAACACAACATGAAACCGTAAAACGTCAGGTGGTGGTAACGCCTGCGGGCGTGGGTCCACGCATCGTCTTCGTTGTGGCAACCTTCGCCGTGGCCGCCGTCCAAGTACTTCAGGCGCAAAGCGTCGTGCGCAGCCTCGGCAGCAGCAGGCGGCGTCAGGTCGGCACCGCTGGTGGCAGGCGTCACGTCGCGCCAAAAGCGCCGAACACCGAGGGCCAGCGCCAACACCGCAAACAAGAAGATGGGCGCAAACAGGCTCACCATCAAATTGTGAGGAAACACCGCGTAAAAGCCACCTGCCACTGGCGCCCCCCACAAGGTGCCTTGGCGCAGCATGGCCAGCGCCAAAAAGAGTGCCAAGCCCAAAGCGAGCGCCACCGACAGGGTCAAGCCATTGCGCTGGTACAAACTGCCCAAGGCCGGTGGCCAGGCGTAATCGGCATAGGTCTGGCCGCGAACCTGGGCCATGGCTTTGGGCACATTGATGGCAAAGTCGTGCGGCGGTGCGTACTGGCAAGCATGCAAACATGCGCCGCAGTTGTGGCACAGGTTGGCCATGTAATGGATATCGGCCTTGCCAAACTCCAAGCGCCGAGTCATGGCTGGGAACACGGCACAAAAACCTTCGCAATAACGGCAGCCATTGCAAATTTGCATCTGCCGCGCCACTTCGGCTTCCGGGGCTGTCAACTCACCAAGCGCCAGGGCACGGGCGTCACGCGTCAGGAGTTCAAGCGTTTGCATGGGAAGCTCCTTCCTTTTGGGCTTGCACAGCTTGGGCCGCTTGCTCACCCGCGATGCGGCCAAAGGCCGTGCCAATCGTCATGCCCACGCCAGCGGTGTAGCCCTTGCCCAGAACATTGCCCGCCATCATTTCCCCTGCCACAAACAAATTGGGGCTGGGCTGGTCGTTGAATCGCACAGCGGTGGTCTCATCGGTTTTCAATCCCAAATAGGTGAAAGTCACGCCGGGCCTGACGGCGTAAGCGTAGTAAGGCGCAGTGTCCAACGGCCTGGCCCAGTGGGTTTTGGCGGGCGTGACCCCTTCGGTGTGGCAATCGTCCAACGCCGTGTGGTCAAACTTGCCTTCGCGGCAAGCGGCGTTGTAATCGTTCAGGGTTTGCATGAACGTGGCCTCGTCCAAGCCCAGCTTGCGGGCCAACTCAGGCAGGCTATCCGCCTGGGTGCCTTCAAACACGGGCGGCATGAAACGGCCCACCGCCTTGGCATCGATGATGGAATACGCCACCTGCCCCGGCTGCTGCGCCACCAAACGGCCCCAGATCGCGTAGCGCTTGGGCCAAAAATCTTCGCCTTCGTCGTAAAAGCGCCGCGCTTCGCGGTTCACGACCACGCCCAAAGACACGCAGTCGATGCGGGTGCAAATACCGCCGTCGTACAAGGGTGCACGGGCATCGATGGCCACCATGTGCGCCTGCGTCGGGTCCCCAATGCGGTCAGCGCCTTGGTCCAGCATGTGCTTGAGCAGCACGCCTTGGTTAAATCGCGTGCCCCGAATCAAAAACTGATCTGCTGGGTATTCGCCGCGCTCGTTTTGACCCCAGGCCTCACGCAACCACTCGCGGTTGGACTCAAAACCACCCGCCGCCAGCACGCAAGAGCGGGCCTCAATGCGTTCGCGCCGCACGCTGCCATCGGCTTGCTTGTGCATGACGGACGCTGCCACAAACCGTCCTTCATCCAGCTCAACCGCATCAACCTCTGCGTTGTAGTGAATTTTCACACCCAAATTTTCGGCGCTGCGGTAAAAAGCATTGACGAGCGCCTTGCCGCCACCCATGAAAAAAGCATTGGTGCGGGCTGTGTGCAAAGCCCCAGACAGCGAAGGCTGAAAGCGCACGCCATGCTTGACCATCCAAGGGCGGCAGGTGGCTGAGTGGCGAATTGCCAAGCGGGCCAGATGCTCGTTGGTCAGGCCGCCGGTGACCTTGAGCAGGTCTTGCCAGAACTCTTCTTCCGGGTAGGCATCGACCAAGACATCTTGCGGTGCATCGTGCATGCAGCGCAAATTGCGTGTGTGGCCAGAATTGCCGCCGCGCCACTCGCGCGGCGCCGATTCGAGCAGCATCACACTGGCACCGGCTTCGCGGGCCATGAGCGCCGCACACAAGGCCGCGTTACCGCCGCCAATCACCAAAACATCGACCGTCATAAACACTTTCAGGGCAAAGGCACAGGGCACGAAGCCCAAATCAGATCAGAACTGGTATTTGCGCAAACCACCGTCAACTGGGATCACAGCTCCCGTGATGTAACTGGCCAAAGGCGAGGCCAGGAAGGTGACCAGGTTGGCCATGTCTTCTGGCTCGCCATAGCGGCCTACAGGAATTTCGTTGTCGCACTGCCACTGGCGGTACTCGGGTGTGTAGTTGCGGAAAATCTGCTCGGAATGGATGCGCCCCGGTGGCACGCAGTTCACCGTGACCCCATGCTTGCCGACCATGCGTGACAAACCCTTGGCCCAGCTGTGCATGCCCGCCTTGGCGCAAAACGCACCGTTGGTGTGTTCGGGTTCGCTCTTGCCGGTGATGTTGATGATGCGGCCCCACTTGCGTTCAATCATTTGGTCGATCAAAGCATCGGCCACTTGGCGTGGACGGTGAAAGTTCAAGGTGATGGCTTCTTGCCAAGCCTCTTCGCTCACATGCAACTCCTTGAAACTGCGCGAGCCGCCAGCGTTGTTCACCAAAATGTCCACGCTGCCCAGACCCGCCAAAGCCGCCTCTGCCAAGCGCTTGGCTGCGTCGTCCGCATACAGGTCCGACTCGATGATCACAGGTGCATGTCCACCAGCGGCCACAATTTCATCCGCCAGCTCGCGCAACTTGTCCACGCGACGGGCTGACACCGCTACACGCACGCCTTCGACGGCCAGAGCTTTGGCAATGCCACGCCCAATGCCCACGCTGGCCCCAGTCACAAGGGCGGTTTTGTCTTTGAGTTGCAAGTCCATGAAAACTCCCATTTGAAAATTAATTTTCAAATGTATTCCCTGAACACTGGGCTGTGCACCAGCGCCAAAGGATGGGGGTATCATGAAAAGTGATGACTACTGGCTGATGGACCGTTTCAATCCGCGGAGAGTTTGGCCTGCTGAACCACCCGCCTGCACTTGGCCCCCCTCAACATGGGATGCTGGAACACTCAGGCTCGCGCCCAACCAGACACCTGACCGAACCAGAGTGCGCACACAATCCGCCATAACGACGCGGGTTGCCAAGGCTGCAGGCGACAATTCATCATCCGACAAACCGCATAAAAAATTAACACGTTTGACTTGATGATCGGTAATGCGCGTCATGCAAAGGCTCTCGGTAGCCCCTTGCAGCCGCGCTACGGCTGCCCAAGGTTGCAGAGTAGAGCCCAGGCCTGCGCTCACGGCATCCATCAGCATGGCCAAGGAGTCCATTTCCATGACCACAAGCGGATCCACCTTGGCTCGAGAAAATGCTGCATTCAGACCACTGCGCAAGCCATGCGGCCCCGTCGGCAAAATCAGCGGCTCATCACACAGCTGAGACATGCGCAGGCTTTGAGGAAATTTTTTGGCTCTGGTCGATCGTGCAGAAATGAGAAAAATATCTTCTTCAATCAGCGGCAAAACACTCCAGCGCCTGGCTGCCTGCAAGGATTGGCCACCTGCCATCGGCAAGTCAAACAGGACTGCCAGATCCAGCTGCCGGGCATTGAGCATGGTCGACAAGTGGCCCGACAAACTCTCGACCATGTGCAAGCGCACATCCGGGTAACGCTCGCGCATGGCCTGCATCAGCGGCAAACCCAGCACTGCCGCAGTGGTCGGCGCCAAACCCACGCTCACCGTCCCCGTCAGACGCGCCTGCTGGGCAGCGCGTATGGCCTGCTCGGCGTGACGCAAGGTCAATTGCGCCTCCCGGAAAAACGCCACGCCCGCCTCGGTGGGCGTAACGCCTTGGGGGCTGCGCTGCAAAAGGCGCGTACTCAGCTCACTCTCCAAGCGGGTGATTTGCTGGCTCAATGCCGATTGCACCAGGTTCAGATCCAAGGCGGCCCGGCTGATGCTGCCCATCTCCACCACCCGCACAAAATACCGAAGTTGCCTCAACTCCATGAATCAAGTGTCCGATCGCTGCAGTTTTTCGTGGATTTTCTGGCGGCTGCGCCACACGCTCCACAACACCAAAGGCAGCAGCATGGCCACGGCGATCTCTGGATTGAACGGCAAGCCATAAGCTTTCAAGCCCTTGAAGGCGTATAGCAACAAACTCACCACGTAATAAGAAATAGCGGCCATGGACAGGCCTTCCACTGTGACTTGCAAGCGCAGTTGCAGTTCTTGACCCCGGGTGAGTTTTTCCAGCAAGACCTGATTTTGGGCCTCGGTCGCAATGTCCACCCGGGTACGCAGCAAGGCACTGGTGCGGGAAACCCGCTCTGCCAAAGACGCCAACCGCTTTTCGGTGGCCATCACAGTGGCCATGGCAGGCGACAAACGCCGCTGCATGAACTCACCCAGCGTTTGCGTGCCCGAAATGGGCCGCTCACGCAATTCGGTCAGGCGTTGGCCGACCAGGGTGTCGTAAGCGCGTGTGGCAGAAAACCTGAAGCCATGTTCGGCCGTGGCGCGTTCGATGCGCGCCGCCAAAGACACCAACAAATCCAGCAAAGCCTGATCGGTCTCGCCCTTGCGCTCCAGCAAACCCGTGATGTCGGCCAATTGCGCTTCGGCCGCTGACAACATGGTCGACAAGTTTTTGGCCACCGGCAAGCCCCTCAAAGCCATCAAGCGGTAAGTTTCCAACTCGAGCAAGCGCTGAGAAATGCGTCCGGCCCTGGCCTCACTGGTGTTCTCTGGGGCCACCACCAACATGCGCTCGAAACCATCGGACCCAATCCGGAAATGGGTCAGGATGCACGAATGGGAAAGGCCCTCGGCCGTATTGCCCATCCGAGACGCCAAAACCGTCCCCTCACCCAACCAGCTTTGGGCCTTGGCGATCAAATCGGGCGACTCGATGTCGACCGGCAACATGCCCAGTTCAATGGCGGCCATGGTTTGGCCAGGCAAACCGCGCAGCCAGTAGGTGCCAACGGCCACATGCGGCGCCAACTCGGGCAAGTCGGCGCCCCATTGCGCATTCGCCGGTAAATTTTGCACAATGGAGTAACGGGTGAACTCGGTATGCCGCTCCCATTTGACGGTGAAGTGGTCGCAGCGCAAACGTAAAAAATTGCCCTGCAATTGGTCCAGCCCCAAATCAGCATGACCCGGCAAAAGCCGCAAATGGGCCCATTCTTGCTCCCTCGAAACGCCCTCGTTGAGCAGCGCCACATAAACGATCAGCGCTGGCAACCTGACCCGGGCTGGCGGACGCGCATGCACTTCGTTGTGCAACTCGCGCCTTTGGGCGTCTTCTGGCGGTAAGAACCTGGAGGTGATTTCGTTCATGCGCCTATTCTGACCGAGCTGGGCCGCAACCGCCAAAGGGGCCACAAGAAATTGCTCTCAAAGGCCAAAACGCTTTCTCAACCTCAAGCAGCAGGCGGTTCCGGCACAAGCAATTGACCCTGCCAAATACTGGTCAAAGTGGCCGCAAATAGCCAAGCCATCAACGCAGACACCAGTCCCGCAACTTCATCCCACAGGGCAGCGGCTCGGTACTGGGTCAGTCCATAAAAAAACCCGTGGGCTTGGCCACGGGTTGAGGCAGTGCGCCAAGAGCGCTTTGATTAGAAAGGAATGTCGTCATCCATGTCGTCAAAATTGCTGGCAGCAGGCTTGGTAGCTGCGGCAGGTCGGCTCGCAGGTGCAGCAGCGGGACGGTTGGGTGCAGCTGCGCGAGGCGCATAGCCACCACCGCTGCCGCCACCGTCTTCAGATGGGCCGCCCATGCCTTGACGGCTGCCCAGCATTTGCATGCTGTCGGCACGGATGTCGGTCGCGTATTTCTCAACGCCGTTTTTGTCGGTGTACTTGCGGGTGCGCAGGCTACCCTCGACATACACCTGACTGCCTTTACGCAGGTACTGGCCTGCGATCTCGGCCAACTTGGCAAAAAAGCTGATGCTGTGCCACTCGGTGGCCTCTTTCATCTCGCCGGTCTGTTTGTCTTTGTAGCGGTCCGTGGTGGCCACGCGGATACTGGTGACCGCATCGCCAGAGGGCAAGTAGCGGGTTTCGGGGTCGGCACCCAAGTTGCCGACGATGATGACTTTGTTGACGGATGCCATGAAAACTCCTCAAAAGATGCAGCAATTATGGGGCCAATCCGACCCCTTGGCGTGGGTTACAGCCGCCCAAGCCTTCTCTCAGGGCGCTGGCCCGACCGTCCGCCCACGGCCCGGCATTTGCATGGGCCAAGCCACCAGCAGCCAGACCAAGATGGCCACACCACAGCACAAAAAAAGCACCGGGGTGCCCCAAGACTTGACCAGCCAGCCGCCACCCAGACCGCCGATAAAAAACCCCCGCGACTGCAGCGTGTTGTAAACCCCCATGGCCGTGCCCCGCATGGCAGGGGGCGCGATGCGCGAGGCCAAACTGGGCTGGGTGGCCTCCAGCGCATTGAAACCACAGAAAAACACGAGCAGTAAGAGCGCCATACCGCTCAAACTGGTGGAGCCTGCCGACTGCACCAGCAAGCCAACCTCCACCAAAGCGATCAGAAAGATCGAAAAAAGAAAGACTTTTTTCAGATACCCGCGCCGTTCGGCGGCAAATACCACCCCCAAAAACAAAAAAGACAAAGAAACTGCTGGCAAATACACCTGCCAGTGCCGCGCAGTCGGCAATCCCGCTTGCACAAGCAAGGCCGGCACCGACACCCACATGGCCAACTGCACGGCATGCAAGACAAATACACCGACATTCAAACGCATCAGATCGGCATGGGCCAGCACATCTCGCAACCGGCTGCGACCCTGCCCAGTCAAAGGCAAGGGTGCAGGAGGCACACACCAAACAACCACCCCGATACCCAGCAAAGCCAGCAAGCCCGTGAGCCCAAAAAGCCCAGACAGACCGATCCAGGCCGTCAGCAAAGGCGACACCACCAAAGACAAAGCGAACATCAAGCCGATGCTTCCACCCACAAAAGCCATGGCCCTGGTCCGCACTTCATCACGCGTCAAATCGGCCAGCAAAGCTGTGACAGCAGCCGACACTGCCCCTGCACCTTGCAAGCTGCGCCCGAGCATCAAACCCATCAGGTCGGTGGCCGCAGCCGCCCAAAAACTGCCCAAAGCGAAGATCAGCAAGCCCAGCACAATGACGCGCTTACGGCCGAAACGGTCTGAGGCCATGCCAAACGGCAACTGCAAAAGGCCCTGCGTCAAGCCATAAATGCCCATGGCCAAGCCCAGCCAGACCGGGTCTTCGCCGCCGGGGTAACGGCGAGCCTCCAGAGCAAAGACCGGCAAAACCAGAAACAAACCCAGCATGCGCAGCGCAAAAATGCTGGCCAACGAGGCGGTGGCGCGGCGCTCGTTGGATGTCATGTCCAAAGCATCTGAAAATTGAGGGTGCACAAAAACGGCCACAGCAGGCAAATCAAAAGGCAAAAACCAAAACGCCATTGTCCCTGATCAAACACAGGCTCCGCCCACCAAAGCGCCAGCAGGGATAATCGAAGGTTTTGCTGATTTGGCCGCCCACTGTGAACCTTGTAGATTCCCCTCTCATGCCCGATGAACCCGATGCAGCGCGGTATTTGGCCTCAGCGCTGCGGCAAAGCCACATCAGCGTGCGGGGGGCGCGCACCCACAACCTGAAAAATATCGACCTGGACATCCCGCGCAACCAGCTGGTGGTGATCACCGGGCTGTCGGGCTCGGGCAAGTCCAGCTTGGCCTTTGACACGTTGTATGCCGAAGGTCAGCGCCGCTATGTGGAAAGCCTGTCGGCCTATGCACGGCAGTTTTTGCAATTGATGGACAAGCCCGATGTGGACCTGATCGAGGGCCTCTCGCCTGCGATATCCATCGAACAAAAAGCCACCAGCCACAACCCACGCTCCACCGTGGGCACGGTGACCGAAATCCACGACTACCTGCGCCTGCTGTTTGCCCGCGCCGGAACACCCTACTGCCCCGACCACATGCTGCCCCTGCAGGCGCAGACCGTGAGCCAGATGGTGGACACGGTGCTGGCCTTGCCCGAAGACACCAAGCTGATGATCCTGGCGCCCATTGCGCGCGAGAAAAAAGGCGAGTTTGAAAAAGTCTTCGAGCAGATGCAGGCGCTGGGTTATGTGCGTTTTCGCATCAATGGACAGACCTTTGAAGTGGAAGACTTGCCCACGCTGAAGAAAACCGAAAAACACAACATCGACGTGGTGGTGGATCGGATCAAAGTCCGCTCTGAGGAGGATGCAAAAGCCCGCGACGCCCTGCGCCAGCGCCTGGCCGAGAGCTTTGAAGCAGCGCTGCATCTGGCCGAACACCGCGCGGTGGCGCTGGAAATGGACACCGGCAAAGAACACCTGTTCAACGCCAAGTTTTCGTGCCCTGTGTGTACCTATTCCATCAGCGAGCTGGAGCCGAGGTTGTTCTCGTTCAACTCGCCCATGGGCGCTTGCCCCACTTGCGACGGCATTGGCAGCATGGCGTTTTTTGATCCCGAACGCGTGGTGGCCTTCCCCTCGCTCAGCTTGGCCAGTGGCGCCATCAAGGGTTGGGACAGGCGCAACGGTTTTTACTTCAGCATGCTCGAAAGCCTGGCCAAACATTACCAGTTTGACATCGAGGCGCCGTTTGAAAAACTCGCACCCACCCATCAACAGGTGTTGCTGCACGGCTCAGGCGATGAAGAGATCAAGTTCAGTTACACCATGGAGTCCGGGGCCTCGCAAGGCAAAAAGGTCAGCAAAAAGCACCCGTTTGAAGGGATCATCCCCAACATGACGCGGCGCTACCGCGAGACAGACTCGGCCGTGGTGCGCGAAGACCTGGCGCGTTACCGCAACATGCAGGCCTGCAACGATTGCCAAGGCACGCGCTTGCGGCGCGAAGCCCGCCATGTACGCATTGGCGAAGGCGATCAGGCCCGCGCCATTTACGAGATCAGCCACATCACCCTGGGCGAATCGCAGCAGTATTTTCAGGGCCTGAAAATGCACGGAGCCAAGGCCGAGATCGCCGACAAGGTGGTGCGCGAGATCGCGCTGCGTTTGAAGTTCCTCAACGACGTGGGTCTGAATTATTTGAGCCTGGACCGCAGTGCCGACACCCTTTCTGGCGGTGAATCTCAACGCATCCGCCTGGCCAGCCAGATTGGCTCAGGGCTGACTGGCGTGATGTATGTGCTGGACGAACCGAGCATTGGCCTGCACCAGCGCGACAACGACCGGTTGATCGGCACGCTGCAACACCTGCGCGACATCGGCAACAGTGTGCTGGTGGTCGAGCACGACGAAGACATGATCCGTGTGGCCGACCACGTCATCGACATGGGACCGGGCGCAGGCTTACACGGCGGGCGCGTCATGGCGCAAGGCAGCTGCGCCGACATCATGGCCGCACCCGATTCGGTCACGGGCCAGTACATGTCGGGCCGCAAGAAGATCGAGATTCCGAAACGCCACAAGCCAGGCAAAGACTTCATCGAAATCGTCGGGGCCTCGGGCAACAACCTGAAGAACGTGAATGTGAAATTTCCCGTGGGTCTGCTCACCTGCGTGACTGGTGTGTCGGGTTCAGGCAAATCCACCTTGGTCAATGACACGCTCTATACCGCTGCGGCGCACCAGATTCACCGGGCGCACGACGAAGCAGCAGCCCACGAAGAGATCAAAGGCTTGGAGCATTTCGACAAGGTCATCAACGTCGACCAGTCGCCGATTGGCCGCACGCCGCGCAGCAACCCGGCCACCTACACCGGCCTGTTCACCCACATTCGCGAGCTGATGGCCGAGGTGCCTGCCGCGCGCGAGCGCGGTTACGGCCCGGGACGTTTCAGCTTCAATGTGAGTGCATCGTCAGGTGGCGGCCGCTGTGAAGCCTGCCAAGGCGATGGCATGGTCAAAGTAGAGATGCACTTTTTGCCCGACGTGTATGTGCCCTGCGACGTGTGCCACGGCATGCGCTACAACCGCGAAACCCTCGAAGTGCAATACAAGGGCCAGAACATCGCGCAGATTCTGAACATGACGGTGGAAGCCGCGCACCAGTTCTTCAGTGCTGTACCCAACATCGCGCGCAAACTGCAAACTCTGCTCGATGTGGGCCTGACCTACATCCGCCTGGGCCAAAGCGCCACCACCTTGTCTGGCGGTGAGGCGCAACGCGTCAAACTCGCGCTGGAACTGTCCAAACGCGATACCGGCCGCACGCTCTACATCCTGGACGAACCCACCACCGGCCTGCACTTTGCCGACATTGCCCTGTTGCTGAAAGTCTTGCACCAGCTGCGCGACGCGGGCAATACCATCGTCATCATCGAACACAACCTCGACGTGATCAAAACCGCCGACTGGCTGATCGACATGGGGCCTGAAGGCGGCGCGGGCGGTGGCACGGTGCTGGGTGAAGGCACGCCTGAACAATTGGCCAAAAACAAGACGAGCTTCACGGGCCACTATTTGGCGCGGTTGTTGTGACGGCGCTGCCTGTTCTTTCTTCCACCCACTTTTGAACTGTTGAACCCCCTATGAAAACCGTCATCCGTGCCTTTTTCCGAACCCTGCGCTTGGTGCTCGGCCCCGTCATGTTGCTTAAAGAACGGCTGACCCAACCGGCTGGCGTGGTGCGCGAGCCTGCGGCGCAAGCCAACGTGGACCAGCAATGCCAAAGTCTGGCGCTGTACCAGTTCAGCACCTGCCCTTTTTGCATCAAAGTACGCCAGGAAATGCGCCGCTTGTCGCTGCCCATAGAAAAGCGCGATGCGCAGCACCATGCAGCCAACCGAAATGAATTGCAGCAAGGCAGTGGCGCGACCAAGGTGCCGTGCCTGAAGATCACTGAAGCCGATGGTCAAACCCGTTGGCTGCAAGACTCGACCGAGATCGTGGCCTATTTGCGCGAGCGGTTTGCAGCACCTGCTGCTTGAGGGCCATTGGCCGCGCTGCACCGCTTAAGCGGCGACCACCGTCAGCAAAGTCTGACCATTCGCCACCAGCTTTTCTCCCTCTGCGTCCACCGCAAACAAATCACAGCTGGTGAACACCTGTGCTTTGCCGGGTTTGACCACGCGCGCTCTGGCAATGAATTTTTGCCCCACGGCAGGGCGCAAGCAGTTGACCGAAAAGTTAGCGGCCAACAAGTTCGGTCCCGCCACAGTACCTGCTGCAAAACCACACGCGGTATCGATCAGTGTGCCAATCAGGCCCGCATGCAAAAAGCCTGAATACTGTCCGACCTCAGGGCGCCAAGGCATCTGGATTTCCACAAAGCCGGGCTCTGCCACCGTCACTTCAATGCCACACCAGCGGTTGAATTCGGCCATGGTGTTGATTTTTTTCAGCATCTCAATGGGACTCATGGTTTTCTCCTGGCTTGGGTTTTGAACCAACCGATGTGGTCCATCAGTTTTTGACGAAGTGCTTTTTGCTCACTCATGAGCTGGTCGATCTCGGCCACACGCGCCAGGATCGCCTCGATCATGTCTTGCGGTGACAACTTGCCCGCTTTGAAGCGTGGCAAATACTCGGCAATAAAGGGCAGCGAAAATCCCATCTCCCGAGACATGGCAATGAAGATGACGTGCTTGACGGTCTTCGCGTCATACTCGCGGTAACCATTGGCCAATCGCAGACTGTCAATGAGGCCGTCAGCCTCGTAGCGACGCAAGCGGTGCACCGACACTTGGGTCTTGGCAGAGAGTTCTGAAATGCGCATGAATTCAGTCTAACAAGGCTCGCACAGCGCGAGGGTTATGGCCTTTGACGCATGGGCGACAAGGCCAAGCAACCGCTGCGCCGCAGGAGATACCCCATGCCACAAGGCTGGTGTACAAAACATCCCTCAACCGGAGCACCCGATGACCACACACCCCACATTGCCCCACGTCCAACCCACCGACGTGGGCCTTTGCCCCGAGCGCACGCAGCGCCTGATGGATGTGCTGCGCCGCGAAGTGGGCAGCGGCAGGTTACCCGGTGCCGTGGCCATGATCGCTCGGCGCGGCCAAATCGCCCTGTTCGAGGCCGTGGGCCAGCAAGACCCCGCTACGGGCACGCCCATGCAAACCGACAGCATCTTCCGCATTTATTCGATGACCAAGCCGGTCGTGTCGGTGGCGGTGATGATGCTGGTAGAGCGCGGTCAGTTACTCTTGAGCGACCCCGTCAGCCGCTGGTTGCCCGAGTTTGCGAACCAGCAAGTGGCCACGGCCAGCGGCCTAGAGCCGGTGCAGCAAGCCGCCACGGTGCAAGACCTGTTGCGCCACACCGCGGGACTGACCTATGAATTTTTGGGAGATTCGCCCGTGCAAAGGCAATACGACCAAGTCATGATCGCCTCGCGTGAACGGACCAATGCCGAGTTCTCAGAAACATTGGCTGCCTTGCCGCTGCAGTTCCAACCCCGCAGCGTGTGGGCCTACAGCCGCGCCACCGATGTGCTGGGCAGGCTGGTTGAAGTGGTCAGCGGGCAGGGTTTAGGCGCATTCATGCAAACTGAAATCTTTGGCCCATTGGGCATGGTGGACACGGGCTTTGCCGTGCCCCCCGCGCAGCAACACCGGATTGCCGAGCCCTTTGCCCACG
The DNA here is from genome assembly GCF_943326455.1 of Limnohabitans sp. Rim8. Lineage (NCBI taxonomy): Bacteria > Pseudomonadati > Pseudomonadota > Betaproteobacteria > Burkholderiales > Comamonadaceae > Limnohabitans > Limnohabitans sp. Rim8. The sequence continues at coordinate 73,484 of NZ_CALPTI020000002.1, read as the reverse complement.
ACCCCGATGGCGGCGTGCCCATGAAGGTGCTCGAACCCCGAGAAGTGCCCGCCATGGAAGGCGGTGGTGGTGGCCTCATGTCCACCGCGATGGACTACACCCGCTTTTTGCAATGCCTGCGCAACCGGGGCGAGCTGAACGGCGTGCGCCTGCTGGGGCCGCACACGGTGGACTTCATGACCGCCGACCACTTAGGAAGCATCCCGGCCGATGGCACCCTGCTGCCCCCGGGCCACGGTTTTGGCCTCGGATTTGCTGTGCGCACCCATTTGGGCATGTCGCCTGTGCCCGGCTCGGTGGGCCTGTATTACTGGGGGGGCATCGCGGGCACCACTTTTTTCATAGACCCGGCGCTCGACATGTATGCCATGCTGATGATTCAAGCGCCAAACCAAAGGGACTACTATCGCCCCCTGTTCCGCAACCTGGTGTACGCGGCGCTGCTGTAAATCAATCAAAACACTGGAGACAAACATGCCTCAAACCGGCCTCATGATGAACCGCCCCCTGCTCATTTCGGGCATTCTTGAACACGGCGCTGCACAGTTTGGCGAGCAAGAAGTCGTCTCACGCGAGACGCACGGCCCGTTGCACCGCAGCACCTATGCCCAAGTGGCCCGCCGCTCCCGTCAACTGGCCAACGCCCTGGCGCAGATGGGCCTGAAAGCCGGCAGCGCCGTCGGGTCGATCGCCTGGAACAACCACCGCCACTTGGAGGCATATTACGCGGTCTCGGGCAGTGGCATGGTCATGCACACCTGCAACCCGCGCCTGCACCCGCAGCAACTCATTTATGTGATCAACCACGCCGAAGACGAAGTGGTGCTGTTTGACGCCACCTTTGCGCCATTGGTCAAAGGCATTGCCGCGCATTGCCCCAAAGTCCGCGCCTGGGTGTGCCTGGCCGATGCGGCCAACACACCCGCCATTGACGGTGTTGACGTGTTGAACTACGAAGACCTGATCGCAGGCCTGTCTGACCGCTTTGACTGGCCCGCTCTCGATGAAAGCACCGGCGCAGCGCTGTGCTACACCTCGGGCACCACCGGCAACCCCAAGGGCGTGCTGTATTCACACCGCGCCATCGTCATGAACGCCACCACCGGCTGCATGCCCGATGTGCTGGGCCTGTCTGCACAAGAAACCATCTTGCCCGTGGTGCCCATGTTCCACATCAACGCCTGGTGTATCCCTTACGCCGCACTCGTTGCGGGCACCAAGCTGGTCCTGCCTGGCCCCAAGCTCGACGGCCCCAGCTTGTACGAGCTGATGGACGCTGAGCAGGTCACCATCAGCGCAGGCGTGCCCACCATATGGATGGGCCTGATCCAGCATGTGGAGCAAAACAACTTGCGCTTTGCCCACATGAAGCGCACCTGCGTGGGCGGCTCGGCCATGCCCATGGCGCTGATCGCCAAGTTCGTGGACGTCTATGGCGTGGAGGTGCGCCACGGCTGGGGCATGACCGAAACCACCGCAGTGGCCACCATGAGCTTGCTGACCCGTACCGACCGCCAAAAACCTGCAGCTGAACAACACGCCATCGTGGCCAAGCAAGGCCGCGCGGTCTCGGGCATCGAGATCAAAATTGTGGATGAAAACGGCAGCACCCTGCCGCGCGACGGCACATCCCAAGGCGAGCTGATGGTGCGCGGTCAATGGATCGTGGAGCGCTACTTCAAGGCCGAAAAAACCGCATTGGTAGACGGCTGGTTCCCCACGGGCGATATCGCCACCATCGATGCACAAGGCACCATGCAGATCCGCGACCGCACCAAGGACGTCATCAAGACCGGCGGCGAGTGGATCAGCTCGATCGATCTGGAAAACGCCGCCATCGGGCACCCCGCTGTGGCCATGGCCGCCGTGATTGGCGTCAAGCATCCCAAGTGGGACGAGCGCCCGCTGCTGTTCATCGTGCGCAAGCCGGGGCAAACCGTCGAAAAGCAAGAGATTCTGGACTTTTTGGCCACCAAAGTGGCCAAGTGGTGGGTGCCCGACGATGTGGTCTTCCTCGAATCCTTGCCCGTGGGCGGCACTGGCAAGGTTCAGAAAAACGAACTGCGCAAGGACTACGGCGGCGTGTTCAGCTGATCGTTTTCAGCCGATCAAACCTTGGCGCTGGGCCGCTCGTTCATGCGGTCGCGCCAAGCCTGCAAGGCCGCTCAAACCATTTCAAACCAAGGCATTGACAACAAAATCAATGAACACCTCTTTGCGCCGCACCCGCATCCTGTCCGGTGGGGACATCAGTGTGATCTGGTTGCCGAACCGGGTTTGCGGAATCCATTGAGGCAATACCTTGAGCAAACGCTGGTCCCCAATTGCATCGGCGCAAAGGTAATCAGGCAACAAAGCTATCCCCAAGCCTTGCAAGCACGCCTCCAGGACGGCGTCAGGACTGTCCACGTGGTAACGGCCACTGACTTTCACGCGCGACACTTGATCGCCTGACTTTAAGACCCACCAGTCGTCCGAAGGTTCCCGCCAATAAAACAAGCACAAATGCTCTTCCAGTTCTTGAGGTGATGAAGGCTCACCATGCGCCGCAATGTATTGCGGTGCGCACACCAGAACCCAATCAATGGTGCTGACGGATTTCATAAAAAGCTCTTTGCTGTCCTGCAAAGAACTCCACCTGAAAGCGACATCCATCCGCTCGTAAGCGAGGTCCATCATCCGGTCTGACAACACCAACTCGAGCTCAATACCCGGATGCATGCGAAGAAACTCCGGCATTTTTTTGCACAGAATTCGCTGCCCCCAGGAGACTGGCGCTGTCACCCGAATTCGACCTCTCAAATCCGAACGCAAGGCCGTCAACCGTTCCTCACCAGCACTCAATTCCAGCAAGGCTTGTTGGGCATGTTCAAGGTAGGTCTCACCAGCAGCGGTCAGCGCAATATGGCGCGTACTTCGGCTGAACAAGGTGGCTCCCAAATGGGTTTCGAGTTGCGCAATCCTTTTGCTGACCACACTTTTACCGACAGACAACGCCAGCGCGGCTTTGCTGACGCTCAGGTTTTCTGCCACTTTGGTAAAAGCCATCAGCATGTCAGAGCTGATCATTCGGACACTCCTGTTGACCCATCATGCGCCCTCAGAAAAACACCTGAAGTGCATTCATTGTTTCCATTTTAAGGACACTCGGTTTCTTTTCAATCATATTGTGGAAACCATTGGCCGAATTGAGAATTGTTTGGCGGTCCAAGCATTGACCGCCATCCAAGACCCCACAACAGGAGACAAACATGCACATTTACGCCGACCCGATCACCGTCAATTGCCGCAAAGTCCTCGCGGGACTGCAACTGATGAAAGTGCCTTACGAACTGGTCCATGTGGACTATTTCAAGGCCGAACAAAAATCAGACACATTCATGGCCCTCAACCCCAATGCTGCTTTGCCCGCCATGAAAGATGGTGATTTCATTTTGTGGGAATCGAATGCGATCCTCATGTATGCGGCAGACAAGCATCAAGCCGCCGCCCATTACCCCACCGACCTTCAAACCCGAGCAGACATTCAGCGTTGGTTACTTTGGGAGTCATCCAGCTGGTTCCCCAGCTGCTATGTTTACCTGGTTGAAAACTGCGTCAAACCATTGCTGGGCGGTTCAGCTGACCCCGCTATCCTGGAAGCGCAGTTGCAAAACTTCAACAAACTGGCTGGCATTCTGGAAGCGCGTCTGGCGTCGCACCAATGGATAGCGGGTACACCCCAACCCACCATCGCAGACATCGCCATTGCATCGCCCATGCACTTGCACGGGTGGCAACAGTTACCACTCGCCAATTTCCCCCACATCCGTCGCTGGATGTTTGACCACATTGAAGCCCTGCCTTGCTGGGAAAATACCTGGATCGGTGAAGGCTTCACCACCCAAAAGGCTGATGCATGATGACCATGAATGTCGTCCAAGCAGACATGAATTACTCGGTCGACAACGGTCGACCGATTGATTACTATTTTTACGAACCCCTGCACAAACCTGATCTCAACCCACCTGGAACCGATACACACGCCGTATCGATCCACGATGGATGGCATGAAGTGGATCAGCTTTCAGTCGATAAGCAAGGCTTTGAACTGCACGAGTTCAGCGCGCAGTACACCCAATTCGACAACGAGGAGCTGATCAGGCAGGTGTTTTATCTACAGGTCATCGACTACGTCAAGCGCCATACTGGCGCACGCGAAGTGGTGGTCTTTGACCACACCATTCGCAAACGAATGCCTGCCGACCTGAAGGTTCAGACAGAAGCCCAGCGTCCAGCTGTCTTGTTGGTGCACAGCGATTACACCGTCTTGAGCGGCCCACAGCGTGTCAGAGACGTGGTGAAAGACAGGGCCGAAACCCTGCTGCAAAACCGTGTGGCTTTTTACAACGTGTGGAAGCCTTTGTACCAACGGGTTGAAGAGTTGCCTCTGGCCATGATCGACGCACAGACCCACGACCCCGAAGACCTGTTGCGCATGGACCTGAAATACAGTGACCGCACGGGGGAGATCTACGTCATGCGGCACAACCCACAGCACCGTTGGGTGTATTTCCCGCACATGCAAGCGCACCAGGCTTTGCTGCTGAAGACCTACGATTCCAGCACAGACGGTCGCTGCCGCTTCATGGGCCACTCGGCCTTTGAAGACCCCAACACGCTTCCAGATGCAGCCACCCGTGAAAGCATAGAAGTTCGAACGATGGCGTTCTTTTGAACCGTCAAACCTTGGCGCTGGGCCGCTCGTTCATGCGGTCGCGCCAAGCCTGCAGGGCTGGCATGCCCTCGTCGCCGGGTACGAACTTCATCAAGCCGCGCGCAAACTCCAGCGCGCAAAATGCGGTGATGTCGGCAATGGTGAAACGCTCGCCGGCGATGAAGGTCTGGCTTTGCAGGCGCCGGTCAAAGCCGCGCGCCACGTCGCGCACCTTCTCGGCCTGAGAGCGGCCGAACTCGGGGAACTGCGGCTTTTCCAAAGCAGCCAAGCCCGGGTGGCTGTGGCGTATCGCATTCGCTATGCCGCCCAGCAAGTACAACTCCACCTGACGGTCGGCCATCTCGATGAAGCCGCGCTCGTCGCCGTCCACGCCCATCAGGTTGGGCTCGGGAAAGCGGCCCTCCAGCAAAGTGCAGATGGCCCGTGTCTCGGTGATCACGCGGCCGTCATCCAGCTCCAGCGCAGGCACTTTGGCCAAGGGGCTTTTGGCCAAATAAGCCGGTGTGCGGTGCTCGCCACCATTCAAGTCCATGTTCACCATCTCAATGCCGGTGATGTTTTTCTCGATCAAAAACATCAACACCCGGCGGGGACTGGGCGCGCGGTAGGCGGTGTAAAGCTTCATGGTGTGTCCTTCTTTTGGCGGGGGCATGGGCGGGTTTGCAGGTTGTTTCGCAGAGACTAGCACCCGCTGGATTTCAGGCATGCCCCGCAAATGACAAGCCGCCTTCAAAGCTCCAGCCTTAGACACAAGGGCGACAGCAAGTCACAGGCCGGACAGCACACGGTAGCGCCAAGCCTTCCAATCATTGCATGACCGTTTTATTCACGATTTTTCTAAAAACCTCAGACCCATGAACTTCGACATTCCACCCGACATTGCGGCCCTGCGTGATCGCACGCGGCAGTTCATTGCAGAGCAGGTCATCCCTCTAGAAGGCGACCCACGCCACGGCCCGCATGGCCCCTCCAAAGAACTGCGCGAAGAACTGGTGGCTCTCGCACGCGCAGCGGGCTTGCTCACGCCCCATGCGTCCAAAGAAATGGGTGGACTGGGCCTGAGCCACATGGCCAAAGCCGTGGTCTTTGAAGAAGCTGGCTATTCCAACCTCGGGCCCACCGCACTCAACATCCATGCCCCTGATGAAGGCAACATCCATTTGATGGAAGAAGTCGCCACCCCAGCCCAAAAAGAACGCTGGCTGCGCCCGCAAGTAGCGGGCCTCACGCGCTCATGCTTTGCCATGACCGAACCCGCACCCGGCGCGGGGGCCGACCCGTCCATGCTCACCACCTCTGCTGTGCGTGATGGTGATGACTATGTGATCAACGGCCTCAAGTGGTTCATCACCGGGGCCGAAGGGGCCGACTACGCCATCGTCATGGCCCGCATGGAAGACGGCACCGCCACCATGTTCTTGACCGACATGGCGAAAGACGGCATCTTGCACGAACGCAGTATGGACGCGATGGACAACTGCTTTACCGGCGGGCATGGCGTGCTGCGCTTTGACAACTTGCGCGTGCCAGCCACTGATGTGCTGGGCGAAGTTGGCCAAGGCTTTCGCTATGCCCAAATTCGGCTGGCCCCTGCACGCCTGACCCACTGCATGCGCTGGCTGGGGCAGGCTCGCCGTGCGCACGACATTGCACTGGACTACGCCAGCCGCCGCCAAGCCTTTGGCAAACCGCTGGCCGAACACGAAGGCGTGGGCTTCATGTTGGCCGACAACGACATCGACCTGCACACCGCCCGCCTGCACATCTGGCACACGGCTTGGCTGCTCGACCAAGGCCACAAAGGCGGCTTTGAATCGAGCCGCGCCAAAGTGGCTTGCTCCGAGGCCGAATGGCGCGTGGTGGACCGCTGCGTGCAGATTTTGGGAGGGCAAGGCGTGACGGCTGAAACGCCGGTCATGCGCATTTTCTTGGACATGCGCGCCTTCCGGGTGTACGACGGCCCCAGCGAAGTGCACCGCTGGAGCATGGCGCGCAAGCTGGTTTACAAGGTGCAGCAGGCGGCGCAGGGGTGAGCATCCCAGCTCGCGCCTTACCGAACGCGCAGTCGGGCCATGCTCAGCACAGCCCCCAGGCCTGCCGCCACGGCCCCCAATAGGATGGCTTGACCCGCGCCCAGCGGCCCAAACAAGTTGAAACACAGGGCCACCAAAGCCGCCCCGCTGGCCTGTCCGATCAGCCGCGCCATGGCCACCATGCCACTGGCGCCACTGGTGCGGTGGGCCGGTGCACTGGTCATGATGGCGCGCAAATTCGGCGACTGGAACAAGCCAAAACCCATACCGCACAGCGCCATGCACAGCGCCATCAGGCCAAACGGCACATCGGCGCTCATCACGCCCAAACCGGCCATGCCCATGCTCAGAATGCTCAAGCCCACACCGCCCAGGATCGCGGGTGGGTATCGGTCAGACAGCGTGCCTGCGACGGGTGCCATCATGGCCACCACCAGCGCCCAAACCGACATGAGCACCCCCGTTTCTAAGGGAGGGCGGCCCAGCTGCTGTTGAAAAAAGAAAGGCAAAGCCACGAACGCCAAGCCTTGGGTCGTGAAAGCGCTGAACGAGGTGAAGACCGACAAGCTGAACAAGGGCCTGCGCATCAAATCCATCGGCAGCACAGGCGACACATGCCCTCGCTGGCGGCGCAACAAGCAGTAGCCGCTGCCCAACATGAGCAACAGTGCGCCGACCACCACGACAACACCTTCTTGCTGCGCGATGGCACTGAGCGTGAACACCAGCGAAGCAAAGCAAACAGCCGACATCAGCGCCAGCACACGGTCATAGGGCTCGTCGGTCTTTGCCGCTTCCGTGCGAGGCAGGTAACGCCGCGCCAGCAACCCGGCCATCAGGCCCAACGGGGCCTGAAAACCAAACAACCAGGGCCAAGGCAAGACGGCCAGCAACAACGAGGCCACTGTCGGCCCCAAGCTGAAGCCCAAACCCACGATCAGGGCATTGAGCCCCGCACCGCGCCCTAACTTCTCAGGCGGGAAAATGCGCTGAACCAGGGCCAAGTTGACACTCATGACCCCTGCCGCACCCACACCCTGAATGGCACGGAAAAAGGCCAACCACTCCAAGCTCGTGGCACAGGCGCTGCCCAGCGCCGCCAGATTGAACAGCAACATGCCCAGCAAAAACACCTTGCGTGCGCCCCAGCGGTCCCCCAACGTGGCCAGCGGCAACAACACGGCCACCACGGCCAACTGATAAGCATGGACCACCCAAACCGACTCGGCAGGCGTGCGCTGCATGGCCGCACCGATCGCAGGCAAGGCCGTGTTGGCCACCGACTGATCGAGAGAGCCGAGAAAGACTGCGGTCAGCAATGACAGCAGGGCCATCCGATGCATGCCGTCGGTTGCTGGCTTGACGGCGGTGGTCATCAAAGGCTTCAGGCCTTGGCCGCTTCGAGCGTGTCGCGGGTCTGCATGGCCACCTTGCGTGCGGCCTCGGCAAAGTCATTAGCACTCGATGCATACAGCACCGCACGCGATGAGTTGACGATGATCGCGCCAGCGCTGCTGCCGTCGGCATGAGCCCGCCAGCCGGCTTTCACGGTGGCCACGGCGTCGCCGCCTTGTGCACCCACACCAGGAATCAGCAAAGGCACGGAGGGGGCCAGTTCGCGCACGCGCTCAATCTCAGCGGGATACGTAGCACCGACCACCAAACCCAGTTGGCCATTCAGGTTCCAGGGGCCTTGGGCCAAACGAGCCACATGTTCATACAACAGCGGCTGGCCCTCCACAGAGGCCAGGCGCTGGTTTTGCAGGTCGTCGCCGCCGGGGTTGGAGGTGCGGCACAACAAGAATGCGCCTTTGCCTTCGTACTTGAGGTAGGGGGCCACCGAATCCCAACCCATGAAAGGCGACAGGGTCACGGCATCGGCGCCATAGCGCTCAAAGGCTTCTTTGGCGTATTGCTCGGCCGTGCTACCGATGTCGCCGCGCTTGGCATCCAAAATGATGGGCACATGGGGCGCCACTCTGCGCATGTGTTCCATCAGGCGCTCGAGCTGGCCTTCGGCGCGGTGCGCGGCAAAGTAGGCGATTTGCGGCTTGAAACTGCTGACCAGGTCGGCCGTGGCGTCTACGATGGCGGCGCAAAAGTCGTAGATCTTGTTGGCATCGCCTTTGTAGCGGTCCGGGAATTTGATGGGTTCAGGGTCCAGGCCCACGCAGAGCATGGAGCCGTTTTGGCGCTCAGCGGCGCGCAGCATGTCTAAAAAGGTCATGCCGATGATTTTAAGGGGGCGCCATGAAGCTGGTTGGGTGACACCTGTTGTGACATGGGCCGTCTAAGATGCGGACCATGCACAAATTGACTTCCACACAATGGACCCTGCTGGTTTTGCTGACCCTGGTGTGGGGCATCAACTGGCCCATCATGAAGTTGGGGGTCACCGGCTTTCCGCCCTTGACGTTTCGCAGCCTGTGCCTTTGGCTGGGCACACCCGTTTTGGGTTTGGCCCTGGTGGCCATGAAGGTGCCGTTTCGAATTCCCCGTGCGCATTGGCGTGAGCTGCTGGTGTTGGCGGTGTTCAACATGTTCATCTGGCACGCCTTGATCATCATCGCGGTGCAATCTTTGTCGAGCGGCCGGGCGGCGATTTTGGGTTACACCATGCCCATGTTCTCGGCCTTGTTGGGGGCTTGGTTTTTTGGCGACCAACTGGCCAAGCGCTCTTGGGCAGGTGTTGCCGCCGCCAGTCTGGGGGTGCTGCTGCTGTTGTGGCACGAACTGGCCAATCTCAGTGGCAAACCCACAGGCGTGCTATTGGCTTTGGCAGCTGCGAGCACTTGGGCGTTGGGCACGCAAATGCTACGCCGCACCTCCATGCCCGTGCCCACTTTGGCCATTTCTTTCTGGATGACCTTGATGACCACCGGTGTGATGACGGTGCTGGCGCTGGTGTTTGAATCCGATCAATGGGTGGCACCCTCGCCATCCAACTGGTTTGCGATTGTGTTCAATGCGGTGTTGGTGTTTGGCTTTGCACACGCTGCCTGGTTTTATCTGGCGCGCAGTTTGCCGCCCGTGGCGTCGACCCTGAGCGTGATGCTGATTCCCGTGCTGGGCGTGTTCAGTGGTGCGGTTTGGCTCGATGAGTTGCTGCATTGGCAAGACTGGGCTGCTGTGGGCTTGATGGTGGCCTCCATCGCTTGCGTGCTTTGGCCCCAAAAAGCCCGTCAAGCCTGAAGCCGAACACTCATCTGGAGGTTGGCATGAGGTCGATTGACCTCGACCCTTCGGCTTACCAAGCCGGTTGAAGGGCCGCAAATCCTTTGGGGGCCTGACTGGCTTTGTCAAAAGTCACCACCTCATAGGCTTCAGGCTGCGACAGCAACTCGCGAAGCAACAGGTTGTTCATGGCGTGACCCGAACGGAAGGCACTGTAGGCGGCCAACAAGGGCTTGCCCACGATATAGAGGTCGCCCATGGCATCCAGGATTTTGTGCTTGACGAACTCGTCGTCGTACCGCAAACCGTCGGCGTTCAAGACTTTGTAATCGTCCATGACGATGGCGTTGTCCAAACCACCACCCAAGGCCAAGCCGTTGGCGCGCATCATCTCCACATCTTTGGTGAAGCCAAACGTGCGGGCACGGGCAATGTCGCGCGCATACACACCCTCTGACATGTCAAACATCACCTGCTGGCCTGTCGAGTCCACCGCAGGGTGCCGAAAGTCGATCTCGAAGCTGAGCTTGTAGCCGTGATAAGGCTCCAATTTGGCCCACTTGATGTTGGCGCCCTCGCCCTCGCTGACCTGAACCGTCTTGAGCACTCGCAAAAACCGCTTGGGCGCGTTTTGCTCGACGATGCCCGCACTTTGCAACAAAAAGACAAAAGAAGAGGCAGAGCCATCGAGGATGGGGACTTCTTCGGCCGTGATGTCGACATACAGGTTGTCGATGCCCAGCCCAGCGCAAGCTGACATCAGGTGCTCGACGGTGAAAACCTTGGCTTGGCCCACCGAGATGGTCGAGGCCAAGCGGGTGTCGGTGACCGATTCGGCTCGGACAGGAATGTCCACAGGCTCCGGCAGATCGACCCGGCGAAACACGATGCCCGTGTCGGGTGCAGCAGGGCGCAAAGTCAGTTCGACCCGCTGGCCACTGTGCAAACCCACGCCTACGGCTTGGGTCAAGGTTTTGAGTGTGCGTTGTGCAAGCATGCGCCAATTTTAAAGGCCAGAAGGGCATTGCTGCCCGCCTGGCCTTTAAGGCGATGTAACCAAGTATGTGAAGATCAGTCGGCTTGTTTGCGCAAAAAGGCTGGGATCTCGATGTCGTCCATACCGGCATTGGCCATACCGTCTACTCGCGCAGCCGCGTGGGTGCGGTTGCTGCGCCAGATGGCCGGTGTGTTCATGCCGCTGGCGCCCAAGCTGGCTGCCGAGTTCAAAGGCGCAGACACCGCATCTTGCCCACCCATCATGAAAGGCACGTTGTCGGTACCGGTGCGCAGCACCTTGAGTTCCGGACGCACAGTGCCGGCCTTGGCCAAACCGGTGGCGACCACAGTCACGCGGATCTGGTCACCCAAGCTTTCGTCGTAAGCCGTGCCGTAGATGACGTGGGCTTCTTCGGAAGCGCAGTCGCGGATGGTGTTCATGGCTTGCTTGGACTCGGACAATTTCAAAGAGCCCTTGGCCGCGCTGATCAACACCAAAACGCCGCGTGCACCTTTCAGGTCCACACCTTCCAACAAAGGACAAGCCACGGCTTGTTCTGCCGCAATGCGGGCGCGGTCTGGGCCGCTTGCCGCTGCCGTACCCATCATGGCTTTGCCGGGCTCGCCCATCACAGTGCGCACGTCCTCAAAGTCGACGTTCACATGGCCGGGTACATTGATGATTTCTGCAATGCCGCCGACGGCGTTTTTCAGCACATCGTTGGCGTGCGAGAAAGCCTCGTCTTGCGTCATGTCTTCACCGCCGGGCAACTCCAGCAGTTTTTCGTTCAACACCACGATCAAGGAATCCACATTGGCTTCCAGTTCTCGCATGCCTTCGTCGGCATTGGTCATGCGGCGCTTGCCTTCGAAGTCGAAGGGCTTGGTCACCACACCCACCGTCAGAATGCCCATGTCTTTGGCGATCTTGGCAATCACGGGGGCGGCGCCGGTGCCGGTGCCACCGCCCATGCCGGCGGTGATGAACAACATGTGCGCGCCTTCGATGGCGGAACGAATTTCCGCCTCAGCAGCTTCAGCGGCTTCGCGGCCTTTGTCGGGCTTGCTGCCAGCGCCCAGACCGGTTTGACCCAGTTGCACAAAGCGGTGTGCAGCGCTGCGTGCCAACGCTTGAGCGTCGGTGTTGGCGCAAATGAACTCAACGCCTTGGACCTCGCTCACGATCATGTGCTCAACAGCATTGCCGCCGCCGCCGCCCACGCCGATCACCTTGATCTGGGTGCCTTGGTTGAATTCTTCGGTTTGGATCATTTCAATGGTCATGGTGCTCTCCTAAATATCTGCAGTTGCCGGAATTTGTAAACGTTTTTTTGAAATCAATGGATGAGGGGTCAAAGGCTTGTCAACATCGACAAGGCCTGGACCAAAGAGGGCTGCCACGAATGGTGAATGCGAGGACCCAGCGCATCAGAAGGTCCCCACGATGAAGTCTTTGAAACGCCCGAAAGCGTTGTTCACAGAGCTTTTCTTTTGTGTCACTTTGTAGCCACGCAAACGGGCCAGTCGGGCCTCTTCTAGCAAGCCCATCACTGTGGCCGCACGGGGTTGGCTGACCATGTCGGCCAACCCACCCGAATATTTGGGCAGGCCCCTGCGCACGGGTTTGAGGAAAATGTCTTCGCCCAACTCAATCATGCCGGGCATCACCGCGCTGCCACCGGTCAGAACAATGCCCGAAGACAAGACCTCTTCGTAGCCCGATTCACGGATCACTTGATGCACGAGTGAGAAAATCTCTTCAATGCGTGGCTCGATGACCCCGGCCAATGCCTGGCGGCTGAGCATGCGAGGGCCCCGGTCACCCAAGCCTGGCACCTCGACCTGCGCATTGGGATCCGCCAACATTTGCTTGGCATAACCGCTCTCGACTTTGATGTCTTCGGCATCTTTGGTGGGCGTTCGCAAAGCCATGGCGATGTCGCTGGTGATCAAGTCGCCCGCAATCGGAATCACCGCCGTATGGCGAATGGAGCCGTTGGCGAAAATCGCGACATCTGTCGTACCCGCACCGATGTCGACGCACACTACGCCCAGTTCACGCTCGTCTTCGGACAACACAGCCAAGCTGGACGATTGTGGGTTGAGCAGCAGTTGGTCCACTTCGAGGCCGCAGCGGCGGACACACTTGATGATGTTTTCTGCCGCACTTTGGGCACCGGTCACGATGTGCACTTTGGCCTCCAGGCGCATGCCACTCATGCCGATCGGCTCTTTGACTTCTTGACCGTCGATCACGAACTCCTGGGGTGCGACCAACAGCAAACGTTGATCGCTGGAGATGTTGATGGCACGCGCCGTCTCCATCACGCGCGCCAAGTCGGCTTGGGTCACCTCTTTGTCCTTGATGGCCACCATGCCGCTGGAATTGATACCGCGAATATGGCTGCCAGTGATGCCGCAATTGACTCGGGTGATCTTGCAATCGGCCATCAACTCGGCTTCCTTCAAGGCCTGCTGAATGCTTTGAACTGTGGCGTCGATGTTGACCACCACGCCCCGCTTGAGGCCATTGCCAGGCGCAATCCCAAGACCTGCGATCTTGAGTTGACCATCAGGCATGACCTCGGCCACCACCGCCATGACCTTGGAGGTGCCAATGTCCAAGCCAATGACCAGATCTTTGTACTCTTTTGCCATGTCAACCACCGTTTCCGTTTAATGTCATCGTCTTGACCCATCAAGACCGTTTTTGTCGTTCTCAGCCAACGTGCTCACACCCCGCAAACGCAAGGCATAACCATCTTTGTGCCTGAGGTCGGCGCCCATCAAAGCCATGGGTGTCCGGTTGTACCGGCCCGTGACTTGGGGCAATGTCCTCAAGAGCAAATCCACCCGTTGCATCAACTCAGCTTCCGTACCCCGCCCCAACTCCACGAGTGCGCCGCTTTCGGTCCAAACCCGCCAACTGCCACGGGCCGTCAATTCGATTTTTTCAAGTCTGAAGTCCAGGGTTTCAAACAAAGGCGTCATGACCCGGTACATGCGCGTGACCAACAGAGATGTACCCTCAGGTCCTTGCATGCGCGGCAGTTTCTCAATGTCCACGTCTTCCACAGGCGCCTCAAACACTTGGCCCTGCTCATTGACCATGAAGTTGCCGCCCTCTTCACCCCAAGTCGCCATTGGCTGATGCTCCACCACCACCGAACGCAGTTGTCCAGGGAAAACGCGGTGCACCACCGCCTCGCGCACCCAGGGCACCGACTGAAACGCTTGCTGCGCTTGCGCCAAATTGAGGGTGAAAAAATTGCCACTCAATTGCGGCACCACATGGTTGCGAAAACTCGCTGCGTGGCTGCGAACCACCTCGCCCTGCACAGTGATCGATTGAATGGCAAATTTTGGATGACGCAGCACCCACCAAGCCCCGCCGCCCAAAACCAGCACCACGAATACCAGCGACAGCAAACCTGCCGCAAGGTTCATGAGCCGAACATCGGTGGGCAAAGGCAGGCTTGTGCTCACTTGGCAGCCCCTTTGTAGTCCAGGCCGGCATGGGCCAATAAATGGCAGCACAAAGCCTCGTAAGACATGCCTGCCGCACGCGCTGACATGGGCACCAAGGAGTGGCCCGTCATGCCTGGCGATGTGTTGATTTCCAGCAAATAAGGCTGGCGCGTGGCAGCGTCGATCATCACGTCGATGCGACCCCAGCCCCTGCAGCCCAAAACTTGGTAGGCCTTGATGACCAATGCGTCGATGGCTGCCGTCTCTGACTCGGGCAATCCGCAGGGCACCAGATACTGTGTGTCGTCTGTGAAATATTTGTTTTGGTAGTCGTAGTTGCCGTCTGGCGCGACGATACGGATCATGGGCAAGGCCTGGGCATGATCGCCATCGCCCAATACTGGGCAAGTCACCTCGTCCCCTACGATGCATTGCTCACACAAAATATCGCTGTTGCAAACGGCAGCGGCTTGCAATGCTGCGGTCAAATCGGCTGCTTGGGTGACCTTGCTCACGCCGATGGATGAACCTTCTTGGGCTGGCTTGACGATCATGGGCAAGCCCAAGGCCGCAATCAGAGCTTCCCTCGAGACGGTGTCGATCTGAGATGGATGCACCAATACGTGGCGCGGTGTGGGCAGGCCTTCGGCTTGCCAGACACGCTTGGTCATCACCTTGTCCATGGCCATGCTGGACGCCATGACGCCCGATCCGGTGTAAGGGATGCCCATCAACTCCAAGGCACCTTGTACGGTGCCGTCTTCACCAAATCGGCCATGCAAGGCGATAAAGCAGCGGTCAAAGCTTTCTTGCTTCAAAGCCGTCAAGTCGCGCTGTGCAGGGTCAAAGGCATGGGCATCGACACCGCTGTCCAACAGCGCTTTGAGCACGCCCTGGCCCGACATGAGGGACACCTCACGCTCAGCTGAACGCCCGCCCATCAGCACCGCCACTTTGCCCAAATGTGCACAGGATGGCAGACTTGTACCGGTCATACCGAAGCCTCCTGAGTGGCCACCAAACCGGCCAAAGCCACCACTTGTGCTGGCGTGGCACCAATGGAGCCAGCACCCATGCAAATGAGCACATCGCCATCGCGTGCGTTGCCCATCACCATGCGTGGCATGTCGGCGATTTGGTCAACAAACACGGGTTCCAGCTTGCCCGCCACACGCAAGGCACGCGCCAATGAGCGGCCATCTGCCGCCACGATCGGGGCCTCACCTGCGGCATAGACCTCGGACAACAACACACTGTCACAGCCTTGGCTGATGACTTTGACAAAGTCTTCAAAGCAATCGCGTGTGCGGCTGTAACGGTGTGGCTGGAATGCCAAGACCAAACGACGGCCTGGAAACGCGCCGCGCGCTGCCGCCAAGGTGGCCGCCATCTCCACAGGGTGGTGACCGTAATCATCAATGACCGTGAAACGGCCTGCGCCATCGGCAGTGGCCACCTCACCATAACGCTGGAAACGTCTGCCCACACCCTTGAATTGGGCCAATGCGTTTTGCACAGCCGCGTCCTGAACACCCAACTCCACTGCCACCGAGATGGCTGCCAAGGCATTGAGCACATTGTGTTCGCCAGGCAAATTCAATACGATGGGCAAGTCAGGCAGCGTGACGCCGTTGCGACGTTGCACCGTGAAATGCATTTGCCCGTTGTCGGCTTTCACATTAACGGCCCGCACTTGCGCACCTTCGTGCAGACCATAAGTGGTCACGGGCCGAGCGATGCGCTCAACAATGGACTGCACACCTGGATCGTCTGAACACACGATCGCCGTGCCGTAAAAGGGCATCCGGTGCAAAAACTCGACAAAAGCGCCTTTGAGTTTGGCCAGATCATGGCCATAAGTTTCCATGTGGTCGGCATCGATGTTGGTCACCACCGCCATCACTGGCAGCAAATTCAAAAACGAGGCGTCGGACTCGTCGGCCTCAACCACGATGTAATCACCGGTGCCCAATTTGGCGTTGGCTCCGGCACTATTGAGCCTCCCGCCGATCACAAAAGTCGGGTCCAAACCGGCCTCAGCCAAAACACTGGCCACCAAACTGGTGGTGGTGGTCTTGCCATGGGTACCGGCGATGGCCACGCCTTGCTTCATGCGCATGAGCTCGGCCAACATCACCGCGCGCGGCACGATCGGGATGTGGCGTGCGCGAGCTGCCAGCACTTCGGGGTTGTCTGACTTGACGGCAGTGGAAGTCACCACTGCATCGGCATCTTTCACATGTTCAGCACTGTGGCCCACATGGGTATCGATGCCGAGCGCGGCCAATCGGCGCAAAGTGGCGCTGTCTGACAAGTCTGAGCCCGATATTTCGTAGCCCAAATTGAGCAAGACCTCGGCGATGCCGCTCATGCCCGAGCCGCCGACACCAATGAAGTGAATTTTCCGGATGGCGTGTTTCATGCTGCCAACTCCTCACAGGCCATCAAGATCTCCCGGGTTGCCTGAATTTTTTTCTGCGCACTGGCCTTGTCTGCGACCGCCAACAGCTGAGCTCTGTCGAGGCTGCTCAACCAATCGGCCAAGCCCTGCGCGTTCAATTCGGCTTGTGGCGTGAGCCATCCGCCCCCTGCGGCCACCAAGAACTGGGCATTGGTGGTTTGGTGATCGTCCACCGCAAAAGGGAAAGGCACAAACAAGGCGGCCGCACCCACTGCGGCCAGCTCGGTCACGGTGCTGGCACCAGCGCGGCAAATGACCACATCGGCCTGCGCAAAAGCGCTGGCCGTGTCGTCGATGAAAGGGGTCAATTCAGCCTCAACGCCAGCAGCTTGGTAGTTGCTGCGCAGTGCATCGATTTGTTTGGCGCCACTTTGGTGAATGACCACGGGGCGCTTGTCGGCGCTCATCAAGGCCAAGGCTTGCGGCACGAAGTCGTTCAAGGCTTTGGCCCCCAAACTGCCACCCACCACCAGCAAGCGCAGCGGTCCGGTACGACCTGCAAAACGTTCTGCGGGCGAGGCTTGCGCGGTGAAAGCGCGTCGCAAGGGATTGCCCACCCACTGTCCGGTTTTGAACACCCCGGGGAAGGCCGTGAATACCCGATCTGCCAGCTGCGACAAGATCTTGTTGGCCAAACCAGGGACCGAATTTTGCTCGTGTAAAACCAAGGGCTTGCCCCACAGGCTGGCCATCATGCCCCCCGGGAAGCTGATGTAGCCACCCAAGCCCAACACCACATCAGGTTGGACGCGCCGCACCACCTGCAGACTTTGCCAAAATGCACGCAACAAGCGCAATGGCAACAAAGCCAAGGTCTGAATGCCTTTGCCACGCACACCGCCAAAAGCCACGGGTTCGAACGCAAAGCCACGTGCTGGCACCAAGTCGTGCTCCATGCTGTTGGGGGCTCCTAACCAGTGAACTTGCCAGCCCGCCTCGCGCAGCGCTTCAGCCACCGCCAAGCCCGGGAAAATATGGCCGCCTGTGCCCCCGGCCATGACCAGCGCTGTTTTTTGCTGGGTGGTCATGATCGGCCTCCACGCATCATTTGTTTGTTTTCGGCATCAATGCGCAACACCACAGCGACAGCAATCAGGTTCATCATGAGGGCGGATCCGCCGTAACTCATGAAAGGCAAAGTCAAGCCCTTGGTGGGCAATGCACCCAAGTTCACGCCCATGTTGATGAAGGCCTGAAAGCCGATCCAAATGCCCACGCCTTGCGCCACCAAACCTGAGAACACTTTCTCAAGGGCAATCGCCTGACGCCCGATCACCATGATTCTGCGGCTGAGCCAGAGGAACATGAAGATCACCAAGGACACGCCGATCAGGCCAAACTCTTCGCCAATCACGGCCAGCAAGAAATCGGTATGCGCCTCGGGCAACCAGTGCAGTTTTTCGACGCTGCCGCCCAAACCCACGCCCCACACTTCGCCACGGCCAATCGCGATCAATGAGTGTGTCAACTGATAGCCTTTGCCCAAGGCGTGCTCGGCACTGAAGGGGTCTAGGTAAGCAAAAATACGCTCGCGGCGCCACGGAGACTCGGCGATCATGACGACAAATGCCAAGATCAAAACACCCAAGATCAGGAAAAACATCCGCGCATTGACGCCGCCCAAAAACAAAATGCCCATGGCAATCGTCGCAATGACCAAGAAGGCGCCCATATCGGGTTCCGCCAACAAAAACACACCTGCTAAACCGACCGCTGCGCCCATGGGCCAGACGGCCTTGAAGAAGTTTTCCTTCACTTCCATTTTGCGCACCATGTAATTGGCGGCATAAATGATGGTCGCCAACTTGGCCAACTCTGAGGGCTGAAAATTCATCACGCCAAAAGAGATCCAGCGCCGTGCGCCGTTGACGCCTTTGCCAATAAAGGGCAACAACACCAAGGCCAACAAGATCAAGGACAACACAAACAGCGGTCTGGCCATTTTTTCCCAAGTTTCCATGGGCACTTGGAAAGCCAGCAAAGCCATGACGCAACCGACCGTGATGGCCATGACATGGCGAATCAAAAAGTGTGTGTGGGCATAGCGTGAAAAGCGCGGGTTGTCAGGCATCGCAATCGAGGCCGAATACACCATCACCATGCCCCACAACACCAAGGCCACGACCACCCAAACCAGGCTTTGGTCAACACCCATCATGCGAGAGCCTTGGCCCCGTGAATGGCCGGCCATGTCGTAGTCACCCAGATTGACTGGTAACCCCTGCTGAGACGCCGCCTGACCACCCCAAGCGCCGCCCGTCAACACCCTGCCCGTGCGTGAAACACTGGCTTGCAGCCGCTGGGTGAAAGACATGACTTCGCTCACAGCCCGCCCTCCATGGCGACACCGGCGGCATCCGCCAATTCGCTGACAGCTTGAACAAACACCTCAGCCCGGTGCACATAGTGGTCAAACATGTCGAAGCTGGCGCAAGCGGGGGACATCAACACCGCATCACCGCTTTGGGCCAACTCGGCAGCCAAGGTGACGGCTGAGGCCATGTCGGCGGCATCGTGCAGTGGGGCTGCGCTGTCTTGCAGTGCAGCTCGGATCAGCGGGGCATCGCGGCCGATCAGCACGACGGCACGGGCAAAGCGTGAGATGGGCTCGGCCAAGGGCGAGAAGTCTTGACCCTTGCCCTCCCCACCCAAGATGGCCACGATACGGCGATCAGTGCCCAAACCTTTGAGGGCGGCCGCAGTGGCGCCCACGTTGGTGCCCTTGCTGTCGTCAAAAAATTCGACGCCATCGATGATGGCCACCGGCTCCACCCGATGGGGCTCACCCCGGTATTCGCGCAAACCGTACAACATGGGGCCCAAAGCACAACCTGCGCTGCTGGCCAAGGCCAGCGCCGCCAGCGCATTGACCGCGTTGTGCCGACCCCGGATGCGCAAGGCATCGGCAGGGATCAAGCGTTGGATGTGCAAATCGTCTTCTTGGTCCTTGCGACGGCGATGCGTTTCATCGGCCTCGAGTGCACGCACCAGCCACGTCATGCCGTTGGCCACTTCGATGCCGAAATCACCGGGTCGCTGCGGCATGTCACCACCAAACAGGAGGCATTCGCGCTCTATGGGCTTTTGCAATTTGACTCGAACAGGCGCTGGCCGCATGGCCATGACCAGGGGCTCTTCGCGGTTGAGCACCATCAGGGTTTGTTCACCAAAAATACGGGCTTTGGCCGCCGCATAGACAGACATGTCGCCATGCCAGTCCAAATGGTCTTGTGACACATTGAGCACCGTGGCAGCTGTGGGCTCAAAGCCCTCGCAGCTGTCCAACTGGAAGCTGGACAATTCCAAGACCCACACTTCTGGAAGGGCTGCCGCCAAAGGGTGCCGCTTGGTGACCTCGGGCTCGGCTTCAGTCGATGTGGCCGCTGTTGGAAAATCAGCTTCTGCTGATTCTGAGTCTGCTTTGGTTGGCGTCTCTGATTCGGCCGGAACGTCAATTTGGGCTTGCGCCCGAGCCAAAGCTTGGGTCAAAGTGTCCAGCAGTGTGGGGCCAATGTTGCCCGCCACCTGCACCGACTTGCCTGCACGCGCCACCAATTGACCGGTCAGTGCGGTCACTGTCGTTTTGCCATTGGTACCCGTGATCGCCAACACTTGGGGCTTGTAAGCAAATCGTGTGTACAAGTCGCTCAATGCAACCGCAAACAACGTCAGTTCAACGCCCTGCCACAAGCCCATGGCTTGCGCGGCATTCACCACCGGCGCGACCACATCGGGCGCCAAACCGGGACTGCGAAACACGGCGCGCACCGACGTGCCTTGGACCAAGTCAGCTGAGAAGGGTCCCGCCATAAAGCGCACCGATGGCCACTCGGCCTGCAATGCCGCCAACTGGGGCGGTGCATCACGGGTGTCGGCCACAGACACTTCGGCTCCGGCGCGGGCGCACCAGCGGGCCATCGCCAAGCCGGATGTACCCAAACCGAGAATCAGAACGTGTTGGCCTTGGAGCTGCATGGCTTATCTCAGCTTCAGGGTCGACAGGCCGACCAAACACAAGAGCATGGTGATGATCCAGAAGCGCACGACGACTTGCGTTTCTTTCCAGCCACTCTTTTCGAAATGGTGGTGCAAAGGGGCCATCTTCAAGATGCGACGACCCTCGCCATATTTTTTCTTGGTGTACTTGAAGTAAGTCACCTGTGCCATCACCGACAAGGCCTCGACCACAAAGATGCCACCCATGATCGCCAACACAATTTCTTGGCGCACGATCACGGCGATGGTGCCCAAGGCGGCGCCCAATGCCAAGGCCCCCACATCCCCCATGAAAACTTGGGCAGGATGGGTGTTGAACCACAAAAAGGCCAGACCAGCTCCTGCCATGGCGGCGCAAAAGATCAAAAGTTCACCTGATCCGGGGATATGTGGAAAGAACAAGTACTTGGAAAAAACAGAGCTCCCTGTCACGTAAGCAAAAACACCCAAGG
The DNA here is from genome assembly GCF_943326455.1 of Limnohabitans sp. Rim8. Lineage (NCBI taxonomy): Bacteria > Pseudomonadati > Pseudomonadota > Betaproteobacteria > Burkholderiales > Comamonadaceae > Limnohabitans > Limnohabitans sp. Rim8. The sequence continues at coordinate 52,187 of NZ_CALPTI020000002.1, read as the reverse complement.
CCGAACCCACCATCACCACCGGCATGATGGCGAGGCCATCCAAGCCATCGGTCAAATTGACAGCATTGCTCGAGCCAACGATCACCAGATAAGTCAAGACCACGAAGCCCAGCACACCCAAGGGGTAGTTGATTTCCTTGAAGAAGGGCACCTGCAAGCCCGCTTTGGGCGGCAGGTTCACATCAAATCCAGACAGAACCCATTGCACAAACAGATCCATCACCCGTGCATTAGAACTTTCAGAAATGCTGAACACCAGGTACAGGGCCGCCAGCAGACCAACCACCGATTGCCAGAAATATTTTTCACGCGAGCGCATGCCTTCGGGGTCTTTGTTGACCACTTTGCGCCAGTCATCGACCCAGCCAATTGCGCCAAAACCCAAGGTGACGATGAGCACAATCCACACAAAGCGGTTGGACAAATCAAACCACAACAGCGTCGAAATGGCGATGGACATCAAAATCAACACACCGCCCATGGTGGGCGTGCCGCTTTTGGCCAAATGCGATGCCATGCCATAGCCGCGGATGGGTTGGCCGATCTTGAGTGAGGTCAAACGCCGAATCACCCATGGCCCAGCAGCCAGTCCAATCAGCAAGGCGGTCATCGCTGCCATCACAGCACGAAACGTGATGTATTGGAAAACCCGCAAAAAGCCCCACTCAGGCGATAAACTTTGCAGCCATTGGGCCAAACTAAGCAGCATGAGCCTCCCCTTTTTTATTGTTTTGCTGTGAGCTGTTCGACAAGTCCAAGGCTTGCACCGCCTCGACCACACGCTCCATCTTCATGAAGCGAGACCCTTTGACGACCATGCTCTGAAAGTGCGCCGCATGCTTGGCAACGGCCGCCAACAGGCTGTCCATGTTGTCAAAGTGTTGCGCTGACCCATAAGCCTGACCCGCGTGCTGGCACAAGTCACCCAAGGTGTAAAAAGCCTCAATTCCGCACTCCGCCGCATAGGCGCCCACTTCGGCATGGAATGCCGGTCCTTGATCACCGACCTCGCCCATGTCGCCCAAGACCAAGAGGCGTGGCGAAGGCAATTCGGTCAACACATCAATGGCCGCACGCACCGAATCGGGGTTGGCGTTGTAGGTGTCGTCAACCAAAGTCATTTCGCCTGCTGAGGTGTGCACCAATAAAGCACGCGACCGACCCTTGACCGGCTCAAAGGCTTGTAAACCCTGAGCCACCGCCACCAGCGGCACGCCTGCAGCCAAGGCGCAAGCACTGGCGGCCAAGGCATTTTTGACATTGTGTCGACCAGCGATATGCAAGCGGACAGGGGCTGTGCCCACTGGAGTTTTGAGTGTGAATTGCCAAGCACCCGATTGCCAGACCACCACAGCCGCCCGCACATCGGCAACGCCATCGCCATGTCCCATGGCAAACGTGTGTTGTGGACGAGAAGCCGATTGGGACTGCCAAACGGGGGTATGCGTTTCGTCCGCAGGGTAGACCGCCACGCCTTGGCTGGGCAAAGACAGCAAGACTGCACCGTTTTCAAGTGCCACGGCCTCAACGGTGCCCATGAATTCTTGGTGTTCACGCTGTGCGTTGTTGACCAGGGCTACGGTGGGTTGGGTCAGCTGGGCCAAATAAGCGATTTCGCCTGGATGGTTCATGCCCAACTCCACCACCGCCATGCGGTGGTGAGCGCGCAAATTGAGCAAGGTCAAGGGCACGCCAATGTCGTTGTTCAAGTTACCCTGCGTTGACAAGGCATCGACACCCACATGCGCACGCAAAATGGCCGCGATCATTTGGGTCACGGTGGTTTTGCCATTGCTGCCGGTCACAGCAATCAAAGGCAGATCAAACTGCGCGCGCCAACCCGCCGCCAACTCTCCCAAGGCCAAGCGGGCGTCAGGCACCACCAACGCAGGCAATCCCTGGGCAGCAGCCTCGGCTTCACCAGAGGCCTCACACAGCACGGCCACTGCGCCTTGTGCCTTGGCTTGGGCGATGAACTGGTTGCCATCAAACCGCTCGCCGCGCAAAGCCACGAACACATCGCCCGAACGCAAGCTGCGGCTGTCGGTGTGTACCCGATCAGCCACCACAGATTGCAGCTTCACGCCGCGCGCTTGGCTCAGCCAGGCCAAAGCCGATTCAAGTTTCAAGTTCATGGGGGTATGAACCGCGCTCATGCGTTGACCCCCTGAAATTGCGCCATGCGCTGCTGCAGGGCCTTGCGAACATGCACCACATCGGAAAATGGATGGCGCACGCCCATGATTTCTTGTTCGGTCTCGTGACCTTTACCGGCCACCAACACCACGTCTTGTGGCGCCGCCTGAGCCAGTATTTGGGCAATCGCCAAGGAACGGTCAGCTTGGACTAAGGCTTGACTTGGGCGCTTGAGCCCTGCGACCATGGCCGCCAAAATCGCTTCAGGTGATTCAGAGCGAGGGTTGTCGCTGGTCAACATCACGCGATCGGCAGACGCCTCTGCTGCAGCCGCCATCAAGGGGCGCTTGTAGGCATCTCGGTCACCACCACAACCCAGCACGCACCACAAATGGCCGCCGCGCAAAAGGGCCTGCGACCTGAGCGCTGCCAAGGCATGAACGATGGCATCGGGCGTGTGTGCGTAATCGACCACCGCAAGGGGCAAGCCTGCAGCTTGCTCCGAAGGCGATGGGTCGATCCGAACCCTTTGCATGCGGCCAGGCACTGCACTCAAGTGCGAACACGCCTGCACGGCCTGCACCAAATCAAATCCCAAAGCACGCAAGCTGCCGATCACGCCCAACAAATTGTCGATGTTGTATTCACCGATTAAATCGGTGCGAAGTGGCTGCACCGCATCGCCTTCGATCACGTCAAACACCAAACCCTCAGTGCTTGGCAAAGCACGGGCTTTCAAGCGTGCAGCACCTTTTCTGGAGCATGTCCATACATCCAAAGGGCCGCCCTGCAACTGGCTGGCCAAAAGTGCGCCTTGTGCATCGTCGGTGTTGATGACCGCAGCCTGCAATCCAGGCCAGCTGAAAAGCGCCGCTTTGGCAGACCAGTACTGCCCCATGTCCGCGTGGTAGTCCAAATGGTCTTGCGTGAAGTTTGTGAACACCGCCACGCGGATCTGCGTGCCATTGAGTCGGTCTTCGGCCAAACCAATGGACGAAGCCTCGATGGCGCAATGGGTCACGCCGGCATCGGCCATAGCACGGAACTCTTGCTGCACCAACACCGGATCGGGAGTGGTCATGCCGGTCGACACCAAATGGGGAACGCGCCCCACACCCAGCGTACCGATGACAGCGCAAGACTGTGCCAACACGGGCGAGGACAAAGCCTGCGCCAACCACCAAGCGGTCGACGTTTTACCGTTGGTGCCCGTGACCGCCAACACCTGCAAAGCTTGGCTGGGCTGCTCATAGTAAGCGTCAGCCACCCAACCTGTTTGGGTTTTGAGCTGGGGCATGCAGGCGAGTTTGTCGGTGCTGACTTCGTCCTGCAAAGAGGTCAACCAAGGCGCATAGCCCTCTTCTTCCATCAGGCAGGCACTGGCCCCCTGCGCCAAAGCTTGCGCCAAAAATCGACGCCCATCGGTCGCTGCGCCGGGCCAAGCGATGAAAGCATCACCTTGCTGGACCTGGCGGCTGTCAGTACGAAGTGCACCGGTCACACGGGTGCGCAACCAAGAGGCGGCTTGTGAGGCGCTGTGCAAGGTCTGCATCAGAACGACTCCTCGACGGCTTTGGCCACAATTTGTGGCTTGACGGCCATGTCAGGCTGCACGCCCATCAAACGCAATGTTTGCTGCACCGTCTGGCTGAACACGGGCGCAGCCACGGCGCCGCCGTAATACACCCCATTGGACGGTTCATCGATCATCACCGCCACCACGATGCGTGGCTGGTCAATCGGCGCAATGCCGACAAAAAATCCCCTGTATTTTTTGCTGGCGTAGCCTTTTCCCTCTTGCTTGCGCGCAGTCCCTGACTTTCCACCCACCGAATAACCCATGGTCTGGGCCTTTTGACCGGTACCGCCGGGGCCTGACGCCATTTGCAGCATCTTGCGCATCGCAATGGCATGCTCGGGACTGAACACGCGCGTGCCCACCACCGGTTGGTTGGTTTTCATCAGCGTCGCGGGCACGATTTCGCCATCGCGGGCAAAGACGGTGTAAGCACGGGCCACTTGAAACAAACTGCTGGAGACACCGTAGCCGTAGCTCATGGTGGCTTGCTCGACCGGACGCCAGGTCTTGTAAGGGCGCAGCCGACCGCTGACCACACCTGGAAAGGGCAACTGAGGCTTTTGGCCAAAACCCAGGTCTGCAAACATCTCCCACATTTCACGGGGCTGCAATTGCATGGCCATCTTCACCGTGCCCACGTTGCTGGACTTTTGGATGACCTCGTTGACCGTCAGCACCCCATAAGCGTGCACATCGCTGATGGTGGAACCGGTGATGGTGATCTTGCCCGGAGCGGTCTGAATCGGTGTTTCGGGCTTGACCAGCCCTTGCTGCAGCGCCAAGGCCACGGTGAAGGGCTTCATGGTCGAGCCAGGCTCAAAGCTGTCGGTCAACGCCCGATTGCGCAACTGCTCGCCCGTCAGGTTGCCGCGCTTGTCAGGCGAATAGCTGGGGTAGTTGGCCAAAGCCAAGATTTCACCGGTTTGCGCGTCCAGCACCACCACACTGCCCGCCTTGGCCTTGTGCTGCGCCACGGCATCACGCAGGGTCTGGTAGGCATAAAACTGAACCTTGCTGTCAATGCTCAACTGCAGGTCTTGGCCATCTACGGGCTGAACAGTCTCGCCCACCGCCTCGACCACGCGGCCCAAGCGGTCCTTGATCACGCGCCTAGAACCCGCTTGACCCGCCAACTGCTTTTGAAAGATCAGCTCAACGCCTTCTTGGCCTTTGTCTTCGACGTTGGTAAAGCCCACGATGTGCGCTGCAGCCTCACCCTCAGGATAGAGTCGTTTGTACTCTTTGATGTCATACACACCTTTGATGTTGAGAGCACGAATTTCTTTGACCACCGACTCGTCCATCTGGCGGCGCAGCCACACAAAGGTTTTCTCTTCGTTCTTGAGCTTGGCTTCCAGTTCGGCGGGGGCCATTTCCAGCAACTTGGCCAATTGGCGCAGTTTGAGTGGGTCACGCTCCAAGTCTTCCGGATTGGCCCAAATGCTGGGGGCAGGGACACTGGAAGCCAACAACACACCATTACGGTCAAGTACGCGGCCACGGTTAGGGGGCAAAGTCAAGGTTCGGGCAAAACGCACTTCACCCTGCCGAATGAAAAAGTCATTGTCAATCACTTGAACATGCGCCGCACGGCCGACCAAGCCCGTGAATCCCAAAGCCATCAAGCCCACGATCAATTTGCTGCGCCAAACTGGCGTCTTGCTGGCCAGCAAAGGGCTGGAGCTCAACTGCACGCTGCGACCGCGGTTCATCGAGTTGCTCCACCATCAGCAAGAGCGCTGGATGTTTTCACGGGTACGGTCGTGTTGGCTGCACCCGTTGTGGTCACGTATTGGGTGATGGCTGGTGAAACATTGCGCATTTGCAATTGCTGGCGTGCGATTTTCTCCACACGCAAAGGCGTGGTTTGGGCTCGTCGCTCAACTTCCATCCGGTCAAGGTCCACTTCAATCCGCTGGCTCTCTTTGCGCGCCAACTCCAGCGCCATGAACAGGCGCCTGGACTCGTAATGGCTGTGCACCAGCCACAAGGCACTGCCCACCGTGGCGATCAGCAAGAGCATGCTCAGGCGCATCATGCGGGCACCTCGGTGCGCTGTGCCATGCGCATGATGGCGCTGCGCGAACGGGGGTTGCCGCGGACCTCCGCCTCACTGGGGCGAATCCGACCGCACAGCTTCAAACGCATTTTGACCGGCTCGGCAAAGGGCACGCGCCGGTCCACCACTTCTTTGGCATGCTTGGCCATGAACTGCTTGACGATGCGGTCTTCGAGCGAATGAAAACTGATGACCACCAGCCGCGCGCCCGGCGCCATGACCTGCAAGCTGGCTTCTAGCGCTTGTTCAAGCTCCGCAAGCTCTGCGTTGATGAAAATCCGAAAAGCCTGAAATGTCCGCGTTGCAGGGTTCTGGCCCGGCTCGCGGGTTTTGACCGTGTCAGCCACGAGCTGGGCCAAATCGGTGGTGCTTGAAATTGGGCCCCGTTCTTGTCGGCGAGCCACAAGCGCCTTTGCAATCTGAAAAGCAAACCGTTCTTCGCCATAGTCACGTATCACCTCCGTGATTTGATCCACCTCTGCAGTGGCCAACCAATCGGCCACACTTTGTCCGCGCGTGGTGTCCATGCGCATGTCGAGTGGGCCGTCAAAACGAAAAGAAAAACCCCTCTCGGGGCTGTCAATTTGAGGGGAGCTGATGCCCAAGTCCATCAGCACACCATCCACACTGCCAAGAGGCAGTTCACCCAAGTTTGAAAACCCTTCGTGACGGATGGAAAACCGGCTGTCTGCAATCAACGCAGCCTCGGCAATCGCCTCCAGGTCTTTGTCAAAAGCTTGCAATCGACCCTGCGCCGAGAGTCGCGACAAAATCAGACGTGAATGTCCGCCACGGCCAAATGTCGCATCCACATAGACACCATCGGCTCCAGCAGAAGCCTGCAGCAGCTCGTCCACAGCCTCATTCAAGAGAACTGTGGTGTGGGTCAATACGCTGTCGGTCATGGCGCTCAAAAGGAAAAGTCTTTGAACACATCGGGCATTTCACCCTGCATGGCCTGCGCCTCTTGTGCGTCGTAAGCGACTTTGTCCCACAACTCAAAGTGGTTGCCCATACCCAGAAGCATGGTGTCTTTGGAGATGCCAGCAGCCTGTCGCAATTCGGGCGAGATCAGTACACGGCCCGTGCCATCCATCTCCACATCCATGGCATTGCCCAAAAAGATGCGCTTCCACCACTGGGCTGACATGGGCAATGCCGCGATGCGTTCGCGAAACTTTTCCCATTCAGGGCGGGGAAAGACCATCAAGCAACCATGCGGGTGTTTGGTGATGGTCAACTGGCCTTGTGCAGTGGCGCTCAAGACGTCACGGTGCCGGGTCGGCACAGACAACCGCCCTTTGGCATCCAGACTCAGCGATGAAGCCCCTTGAAACACAGCTACGACCTTTTTCAGTTGCAATGCACCAGCGAAGACACTTTTCCCCACTTAATTGCACTTTTTTGCACTGTATCAGGATTTCTCACCAACTCAAGCAGCGAAGATCGTTTTTTTTCAATGAAATCAAGGGCTTAGCGACGAAATCGAAACCATTGAAAGCCTAAATTTCCTTGTAAATTAGGCACTTACAAGAGGCTATGAAAGTAAGGTCTCAAGGAATAAAAACCGAAAAATAACAAAGTCATTTGATGCAAGTCATCTGACGCTTTTAATAATATGAGGCATGCAGTCGTAAAAAAACCCCAATGAAGGGGTTTTGAAAGGCTTGGCTGATCGGGGCGCCCGGTTGGACATCTGTTCAATCACCAAACATTTTTTGCTTCAACTCACGGCGTTGCTGTGCTTCCAAAGACAAGGTGGCCGTGGGGCGGGCCAACAAGCGACCTACGCCAATGGCTTCGCCTGTTTCATCACAAAATCCGTAGTCGCCAGCGTCGATGCGTTGGATCGATTGTTCAATTTTCTTGAGCAACTTGCGCTCGCGATCACGGGTGCGAAGCTCCAAAGCATGTTCTTCCTCGATCGTGGCGCGATCAGCAGGGTCGGGCACCACCACGGTGTCCTCACGCAGGTGCTCTGTGGTCGCGCCAGCACTGTTCAGGATGTCTTGCTTGAGGATGCTGAGCTTGCGCCGGAAATAGGCCAACTGCGTGTCGTTCATGTACACGTCATCAGGCATGGCCAAGATTTCCGCATCGGTCAGGACATCGAATTTTTTGGATTTCCAATTGTTAGCAAGCTTAGGGTCTTTTTTGATCGGTGCAAAAGGAACACTTTGAATGGGGGGCGCTGAACTCGGCAAAAAACTCGACTTGGCGGCAGTGGACGCAACGGCTGGCGGCAATGAGGGAACCGTGATTTGCGCCAACCTGGCGGACGGGCGGGCAGCACGCACAGGCTGATCTGACGCCACTGGCGCGGCCGGAATAGTTGCAATGGAGGCTTCAACAGCCCCGCTGGTTTGAACGGTCATGGGTTTCACTTGAGGGGCTGGCAAAGACTTTTTCGAGGGCTCTTTGACAGCGCTTGGCTTGGACACAGAAGACTTGACTGCAACAGTTTTGGCTATCGTGGACGGCGATTTGGCGGACTTTGCAGGACTTGGCACCGATTTGGCAGGTGGTGACTTGGCTTTGACAGCAGGCTTGGAGGAAGGACTGGTCTTTGGCTTGGGTTGAGCAAGAGAAGCTCCAACTGTTTTGGCTTTGCCGGGCGCCGCTTTGACAGATTTGGCTTTTGCAGGCGCGGGTTTGGCTTTTGCAGGCGCGGGTTTGGCTGCTTTGACCGGAGCCACAGATTTGGCTTTTGGCAAGGGCTTGGCTACAACAGAAGGCTTCACTGCCGAAGTTTTTTTCTGGGCAGTCACTGCTGTCTTTGCAGCTTTAGGGGCTGCTTTGGCAGGTGCTTTTTTGGGGGTCGTCACGTCTTGTCTCCTAGCCGTGTAAAAAGGCAGCTCTCAAACAGCACGCACACCGCACGCGCCGAAGGAACCCTGTTCGTTCTGATCTCGAACCCATGGATTCATCGCGGATTCGGCTGAAAACAGTCCCCAAAGGCACTGTTGTAGGCGGGGCGATTGTAGCGACTAGAACGGTAAAAAATCTGACGCCAAACGATTAAAGCGATTTTGGTGAAAAAAGAACGACCTCGCCCAATGCCAAGAGCAAACGCTTCACACCAAACTTTGCTCAAGTCCTTGCATCAAAATATCTTTGGGCAAGTCAATCCCGATGAACACCATCTTGCTCATTTTGACCTCACCTGCAGCCCACATGGGTCCTAAATCGCTGCCCATGAGTTGGTGAACACCCTGGAAAATCACTTTGCGCTCGGTCCCTTGCATGTTCAAGATGCCTTTGTATCGGAGCATGCGCGGACCATAAATGTTCACGATGGCACCCAGAAAGTCCTCTAACTTTGCAGGGTCAAACGCACGCTCCGACTTGAAAACAAAGCTTTTCACGTCGTCATCATGGTGGTGATGGTGGCCTTGGGTCTGTTGGTGCGATGGGTGATCGCAATGCTCACCGTGCTCGTGGTCGTGGCCCTGCGCCGCACCATGCTGGTGCGAAGGATGGTCGCAGTGATCCCCGTGCTCATGGTCATGGCCGTGCCCGTGGGCATCGTCTTTCAAAAAGTCAGGATCGATGTCCAGCTTGGCGTTCAGGTTGAAGCCCTTGAGGTCAAACACCTCCGACAAGGCCACTTCGCCAAAGTGCACCACTTTTTGGGGCGCACGCGGATTCATGTGTTTCAGGCGATGCTGTAAAGCGTCCAATTCTTGAGGGGAGACCAAATCGGCCTTGCTGATGAAAATCTGGTCGGCAAACCCCACCTGACGCCGTGCTTCTTGGCGGTCGTTCAATTGCTGGGCAGCGTGCTTGGCATCCACCAGGGTCAAAATGGAGTCGAGCAAAAACGTCTCGGCAATTTCATCGTCCATGAAGAAGGTCTGCGCCACCGGCCCAGGGTCGGCCAAGCCAGTGGTCTCGATGACGATGCGGTCAAAGCTGAGCAAGCCCTTGCGACGCTTGGCCGCCAACAACTGCAGGGTGACGCGCAGGTCTTCGCGGATGGTGCAGCAAATGCAACCATTGCTCATTTGAATGATTTGTTCGTTGGTGTCTGACACCAAGATGTCGTTGTCGATGTTTTCTTCACCAAACTCGTTTTCAATCACCGCTATCTTTTGGCCATGGGCCTCGGTCAACACGCGCTTGAGCAAAGTGGTTTTACCCGAGCCCAAAAAGCCGGTCAGGATGGTGGTGGGGATCAAGGACATTGAGCGGTTCCGGTAGGAGACAAGACAACAAGAGTTGGGGAGTTTAGCGATGATTTCAAGCCTGGGTTCAGCCGCACGGGCTTGGCCTCAAGAGAGGATTGACAAACTTGAGGGCAACGCCAGAGTTTCATTTCCGCTTGGCACGCGGGTGCGCTGCGTCGTAGGTTTTAGCCAAATGCTGAAAATCCAGTCGTGTGTACACCTGCGTGGTGCTGATGTTGGCGTGACCCAGCAGCTCCTGAACGGCCCTTAGATCGCCACTCGACTGCAACACATGGCTGGCAAAGGAATGGCGCAGCATGTGCGGATGCACCGGCGTAGCCAATCCTGCCAGCAGGCTGCGGCGCTTCAGGCGCTGAGACACAGCGCGTGGCGTGAGCCTTGTTCCATGCTGCCCGGGAAACAGCGCCAACGCCAAACTGGATGCGCCGGGCACTGAATGGGTGAGCATGCCGGTCAACTGGGGTCGCACGGCCAACCAGTGGGTCAGGGCCTCCAAGGCCGTGCGGCCCAAAGGCACGCTGCGGCGTTTGCTGCCCTTGCCTTGCACCTGTACCTCGGCATTGGGCAGGTCAATCCAACCGCGACCGGCGCGAACAGCATCTGTGCTGGCCACCACATCCAAGCCCGTCAACTCGGCGATGCGTAAACCACACCCATAAAGCAATTCGACCATCGCAGCATCCCGAGCTTCAAGCCAAGGGTCGTCGTTGGTCTCTTCATGGTCGGCAAGTTGCACGGCTTCGTCCACGCCCAAGGCTTTGGGCAAGGGCTTGGTCACACGCGGCGCACGCACATCGGACACCGGGTTTTGCGGAATCAACCCCTCTCGGCCTAACCATGCATAAAACCCGCGCCAGCCAGACAAGATAAGCGCAATGCCCCGCCCGCTGCGGCCGGCGCTGTGCATTTGGGCCACCCAGCGGCGCACATGACCGCTTTGCACCTGCAACAAAGGCACTTGGGATGCCACCGCCATCTCGGCCAGACGGATTAAATCCAGCTGATACAGCGCACAGGTTCTTGCGGCCAAGCGCTTTTCAAAACGGACATGGTCCAAGTAGCGCGTGACCAAGGGGTCCTGGACTGCTGTCGTCATGGCCGGTCAGGGTGCCCGCAAAACAGACAAAGCAGCCCCCGCTAACTCGGCCAAACGCTCCAGCAAGTCGGTACCCATTTGGTTGTTAAAGCGTTGGGCATCGGGCGAAGCCAGAACAATCAGACCAAAAGCCGGTTGACCGGGTGCAGCCCGCAGCGCCAGCAAAGCCACCGAAGCGGCTTGGGTGGGCTGGTCCAACCACTGCACCGCCTCATAGCCGGAGTTTGGCCCCACGTAGGGCGTGTCCAAAGAAGTGGCCAAAGCTTGTACCGCCTCGGTCACGCCTTGGGCATAAGGCGCTGCGGCATGGGCCTCGTCCAAAGACCACAAGCGCAAAGCCAACTGGGGGACTTGAAACAACTCGCGGATGTTGAACACAGCGGACTCTGCCAACTGATCGTGGGGGGTGACCAACAATTCGCAAGACCAGCGGTGCAGCTTATCGGTCAAGATCATGTTTTCATTGCCGTGCCGGATCATGTCCATGATGCGGTGCTCAAGGCCCTTGATCTTGTCGCGCAGCATTTGCGCCTGGCGCTCTTGCAAACCCACAGCGCGATGGCTTTGCGGGTGCGTCAGTTGCACTGTGGCCAAAAGAGAGGCATGGCGCTCAAAAAAATCAGGCGTATTCACCAAATAATTGGCAATATCGTCTTCGGTGATCGGGCTCATGGGTTCAGGCGTGGTCATGTCTTGGCTCCAGAAATTCAGTAAAGGGTGTCGGGCACATCGATCTCGCCCTCAAACACAGAAGTGGCCGGGCCGGTCATCAGCACAGGACTGTCGGCCTGCCCCGCCCATTCGATGGTGAGCATGCCGCCCAAGGCCTGCACGTCCACCCGGCTGTCCAGCCAGCCCTGACGAATGCCGGCCACCACCGCCGCACACGCACCCGTGCCGCAAGCCAGCGTCTCGCCCGCACCCCGCTCGAACACGCGCAATTTGATTTGGCTGCGCGAGACGATTTGCATGAAGCCCGCATTCACCCGGTTGGGGAAAGCCGGATGATTTTCGATCAGCGGGCCCTGGACCAGCACCGGGAAAGTGTCCACGTTGTCCACGCGCTGCACCGCGTGCGGGTTGCCCATGGACACCACAGCCACGCGAGCCAGGCCCAGTGCGCCTAAATCCAAGTCAAACACCGGCCAAGCGTTGACCTGATCGCTGATGAGGCCCATCGGATTGAAAGGCACAACCGCCCAGTCGAATACCGGCGTGCCCATGTCCACCGTCACGCGGCCGTCAGGGTTCAAGCGCAGCTCGATCTCGCCTTTTTGCACTTTCACGCGCACGGTGCTTTTGTCGGTCAGGCCCTTGTCGCGCACAAAGCGCACAAAGCAGCGGGCCCCATTGCCGCAATGCTCCACCTCGCCGCCATCGGCGTTGTGGATCACATATTCAAAGTCCAGGCCCGGCGCCGGCGATGGCCGAACGGACAGGATCTGGTCGGCCCCCACGCCAAAGTGGCGGTCGGCCAGAAAACGGTATTGGGCCGTGTTCAGTCCCAGGCGGGCTTGCGTCTCGTCGAGCACGACAAAATCGTTGCCCGCGCCTTGCATCTTGGTAAAGCGAATGTGCATGCAGCCGATTATCACGCTTGGGAGGCTCTGGCCCGACCGATAATGGGGCATGGCACGCACATCCCAACTCTTACACCCCCAACGTGAACCCGCGCCCCTGCGCCCAGCCGCCACCGTGCTGCTGCTGCGAGATGGGCCGCCAGGCCTTGAAGTGCTGATGACCCGCCGCTCCATGACGGCCAGTTTCGCGCCCGGCGCCTATGTATTCCCGGGTGGCGGCATTGATGCAGCCGACGCCCAGGCGCACAGCATGGCGCAGCGCCGCCCGAAACAAACCGACCTGCACCTGACGCAGGCGATTGCCGCCATCCGCGAGAGCTTTGAGGAACTGGGCATTTTGTTCGCCCGCCATGCCGATGGCCGCTGGGCCAACCACAGCGACGTTGCGCAAATTGACCGCAAAGCCACTTTTGTCCCACAGTGCCAAGCTCTGGACCTGACACTGGCGGCCGACCAGGTCTTCGTGCTGGCCCACTGGATCACCGACCGCGATCTGCCGCGCCGCTTTGACGTGCCTTTTTTGGTGGCCCGCATGCCCGAAGGCCAAACCCCTGTGGCTGACGAAACCGAACAATTTGAGCCTGTTTGGGTAAGCCCGATGGAGGCTTTGACGCGCCATGAAGCCGGTCAGTTTTTCATGGTGTACCCCACCATTCGCACGCTGGAGCGACTGAAAGCGTTTACAACGGTCGATGCGGTGTTGCTGGCCTGCGCTGTCAACGACGAACCGCTGTGGACCAGCTGCCCTCGCGCCGGCTGGCTGGCGGGCAACGAAGCGCGTTACATGGAGCACGAAGCCCCGTTTGGCGAGCTGGCCTTGGTCACGCCCGACGGGCAAATCCACCACCACCTGGACTGGAAGACAGACCAAGCAGTGCCGCTGCTCAAAAACGTGCAGCGCCTGACTGCCCCCAACCCCGGCGTGATGACCGGCCCCGGCACCAACAGCTACTTGGTGGGCGACCCAAACACGGGCTACATCGCCATCGACCCTGGCCCCGCTGACGACGAACACCTGCAGCGCCTGTGGCGTGCCGCAGGGGGGCAAATCAAAGCCATTGTGTGTACCCACTCTCATCCGGACCACTCCCCAGGCGCCGCGCCGCTGCAGGCGCTGTGCACCCAAAAGCCGCCGATTCTGGGCCTGGCCTCCAAGCCCACCGCCCGCGCCAACAGCCGCTTCACACCCGAGCGCGAGCTGGGCGACGGTGAAAAACTGGTGCTGCAAGGTGTTGGGGTGGACGGTGAAATCACCCACACCCTGCGCGTGGTGCACACCCCTGGCCATGCGGCCAATCACCTGTGCTTGGTGCTCGAAGAAGACGGTTTGCTGTTTTCTGGGGACCATGTGCTCAACGGCAGCACCACCGTGATCGACCCGCCCGACGGCCACATGGGTGACTATTTGGAATCGCTGGACAAACTGGCAGCGGCCTGCAATGCAGGGGGCATCGAATTCATCTTGCCCGCGCACGGTCATGTGCTGGGCTTTGCCCACCAAGCCATCACGCACCTGAAGGCTCATCGTCTCAAACGCGAGGCCAAAATAGCCGCCGCCATGCAGGCCCTGCCCCAGGGTAGCCTGCAGGAATGGGTGGAAAAAGCCTACGACGATGTGCCATCCCGTCTGTGGCCCGTGGCGGCCCGATCGCTCCAAGCACATGTGGACCACATCCGCGAACAAGCCCTGTCTTGATTCGCTTTGGGTATTTTTGAAAGCATTGATGATTTCCTCTGAAGAAGGCATCCGCCTGGCCAAACGCGTGGCTGCCGAGCAAAACTGCTCGCGCCGCGAGGCCGAAGCCCTGATCGTGGCTGGTGGTGTACAGGTGGCAGGCCAAGTCGTGACCGACCCGGCCCGACGTGTGCGTGAAGAACAAACCGTGCAGGTGAACCGCCTGGTCTCCATGGCTGCGCTGGCCCCCATGACCCTGGTGCTGTTCAAACCCGCGCACCGGGTGGCCAACTTGGCTTGGCTGCAAGACACCGCGGGCCTCAAAGCACCCCAGCCCGGCATTTGGGGACCTGCACGCTTGTCCAAAATGCACATGCCTTTACCGCTGGCCAAACCCACCAGTGGTCTGTGCATCTTCACGGACGACGTGAGCGTGCTGCGCCACCTGGAAGACCGCCGAAGCCCGATGGAGCAAGAATGGATGGCCACCGTGGGCGGCGAAGTGTCCGAGGACCTGCTCAAGGCCCTGAACGGGCCAGGCATCCGGGCCAGCATCAACCGCCAAACCGACCAACTCACGGTGCTGCGCATCGCGGGCAAAGACATCGATGGACTGGAGCTGGGCCGCTGGCTGGACGAACAATGCCCCCTGCAAGACCTGCGTCGCCAAAGGGTGGGACGCATGAGTCTGGCCCCTCTGGAACCGGGTCAATGGCGGCAACTGGAAGGACATGAAAGGTTTTAATCTTCTGTTAATCCCCTACAAACCCCAAATGCGCCTATTCGCCTTGAATAATCGCGTTGTACCCTCAACTGAATGACAGTTTGAGAAATGACCGATCAGTCACAAACGTACACGATATGTTTTGACACCCTAGGTTCGGACTGTATCCACAGCCCATTACAACGCTAAAAGGAGCCCACCATGCGTTTGAGCACCAAAAGCCGATTTGCAGTCACTGCCATGATTGATGTGGCGTTGCGAGAAGACCGCGGACCCGTATCTTTGGCCGCCATCAGCATGCGCCACCAAATCTCCTTGTCCTATCTGGAACAACTTTTCAGCAAGTTGCGCCAACACGGCTTGGTTGAAAGCACCCGTGGTCCTGGCGGCGGTTATTCGCTGTCACGCAATGCTGAAAAAATCACCATGGCTGACATTGTGGGTGCTGTAGATGCCCCATCAGACGAAGAGGCTTCGGCCGAAGGCGGCTGGATGAACAGCGAGCTGTGGGCCAGCCTGAATGAGAAAATGCTGACCCATTTGCAGTCCATCACCTTGCGTCAATTGGTTGCCGAACAGCGCACAAAAGGTGTTACGGTCGAACCAGCTCCCCAACCTGCCGTCAAGCGCGGCGTGTTTGCCAAGCCCAAAAGTGCGATGAAAATCACCGCCCCCAATTCGGTGTTCGCTCTGGCTGGAAGCTTGATGCCCTCACGCGGTTGATCTTCAGCTACACCTCACAAAAAACCCGCTTCGGCGGGTTTTTTGTGGGTCTGAAAAAAGTGTGAAGCCCGCCGATAAGCCGGATTCTGTGCACAACGGTTGCCCGCTGCGTGACCGCCATTACTCTGGGCCGGGGGTCGCCCTCCCGGCTCGGTGCTACCTACCCGCCAACTCACCCCGCGGAACCACAGGGAGAAGCCATGCGGCGAACCGCACACCTTCAGGAAGGCCTACTTGGTATTGCTGCGCGTAGAGATTGCCCGTTTCACCCGAACTCAATCGGCTCGTCTCTGTTGCTCTGATCCTCACCTCACGGTGGAGAGGCGTTGCCTCCTACGCTGTCCTGTGCAGTCCGGACGTTCCTCCAGTGCTTCCTTTCGGAAATTGCACCAGCGGCGGTCTGGCGTGCTTCACCCGGTGATTATGACCTGAGCGCATCCACGGGCACTGCGCCTCGCAGTGTCATGGGCCAAGCTCTGTTTGTGCTGTGCAAGACATCGGCATTCGGCACCCTCGCTCACAATGGTTCAAAACCGCATCAACCCTTCGGAGCCGCCATGAAAGCCCACAGCATCCTCGACACCATCGGCCACACGCCGCATGTGCGCATCAACAGCCTGTTTGGCGACAGCGCCAATGTATGGATCAAGTCCGAACGCAGCAACCCCGGCGGCTCGATCAAGGACCGCATTGCGCTGGCCATGGTCGAAGACGCTGAAAAATCTGGCGCCTTAAAGCCCGGCGGCACCATCGTCGAGCCCACTTCGGGCAACACCGGCATCGGCCTGGCCATGGTGGCCGCCGTCAAGGGTTACAAGCTGGTGCTGGTCATGCCCGACAGCATGAGCGTCGAGCGCCGCCGCCTGATGCTGGCCTATGGCGCAAGCTTTGACCTGACGCCCCGCGCCGAAGGCATGAAAGGCGCCATCGCCCGCGCCCAGGCCTTGGTGGCCAGTACCCCGGGCGCGTGGATGCCCCAGCAGTTTGAAAATCCGGCCAACACCGACGTGCATGTGCGCACCACGGCACAGGAAATCCTGGCCGACTTTGCGCAAGGCATCGACGCCCTCATCACAGGCGTGGGCACTGGCGGACACCTGACGGGTGTGGCCCGTGTGCTCAAGGCCAAATTCCCCAATCTCCAAGTGTTTGCGGTCGAGCCTGCGGCATCGCCTGTGATCTCAGGTGGATCGCCAGCGCCACATCCCATTCAAGGCATTGGCGCGGGTTTCATTCCCAAAAACCTGGACACCAGCCTGCTCGACGGCGTGATCCAGATCGACGCCGAGGCTGCCCGTGAATACGCCCGCCGCTCGGCCCGCGAAGAAGGCATGTTGGTCGGCATCTCCTCTGGCGCCACGCTGGCGGCCATCGCCCAAAAACTGCCCGAGTTGTCTGCCAGAGCCACCGTGCTGGGCTTCAACTACGACACGGGCGAGCGCTATTTGTCGGTCGATGGCTTCTTGCCTCAAGGATAATCAGCGCTTCTTGCTTGATAACCACAAGCCACAGAGGTTGCCATGATCCGGATTTCAGAACTCAAACTCCCCTTGTCGGCCCTGCCGATTGAATCGCGCCGCGCGGCCGACGCACCGTCCGAAACCGACGAAGACCGCCTGCCCACACCGCACCCCACAGCTGCCCTGCGCCAACTGGCGGCGCAGGCACTTGGCATCAGCGCCCCCGACATCGCCTCGATGAACGTCTTCAAACGCAGCTTTGACGCCCGCAAGGCCGACTTGCTGGCGGTCTACATCGTGGACCTGTCGTTCGCCGATGCACAAGTTGAAGTCGACTTGCTGCGCAAGTTCGATCAAAACCCGCACATCCAGCCCACACCCGACATGGCTTGGCATCCGCCTTGCCAGGCCCCAGCCAGTTTTGGCGTAACACAAAGCGAGCGTCCGGTGGTGGTGGGCTTTGGACCCTGCGGCATGTTCGCCGCCCTGGCCCTGGCGCAAATGGGTTTTAAACCCATCGTGCTGGAGCGTGGCAAACCTGTGCGTGAACGCACCAAAGACACCTGGGGCCTGTGGCGCAAAAAGGTCCTCAACCCCGAAAGCAATGTGCAGTTTGGCGAAGGTGGCGCAGGCACCTTTTCTGACGGCAAGCTCTACAGCCAAATCAAGGACCCGCGCCACCTGGGCCGCAAGGTGATGGACGAATTCGTCAAGGCAGGAGCCCCCGCCGACATCCTGTACGCCGCGCACCCTCACATTGGCACCTTCAAGCTGGTCAAGGTGGTGGAGCACATCCGCGAACAAATCATTGCGCTGGGCGGCGAGATCCGCTTTGAGCAGCGCGTGAGCGATGTGCTGCTCACGCCGACCGCAGACGGCCAACAGCTCACCGGGCTGCAGGTGCAAGACCTGCGCACAGGCGAACACCACACCCTGCACACA
Organism: Limnohabitans sp. Rim8; assembly: GCF_943326455.1. Classification (NCBI taxonomy): domain Bacteria; kingdom Pseudomonadati; phylum Pseudomonadota; class Betaproteobacteria; order Burkholderiales; family Comamonadaceae; genus Limnohabitans; species Limnohabitans sp. Rim8. The sequence goes on along the minus strand of NZ_CALPTI020000002.1, from coordinate 34,026 downwards.
CACCACGCCGTCATGGCCTTGGGCCACAGCTCGCGCGACACCTTTGTCATGCTGCACCGCCGTGGCGTGGCCATGCAGGCCAAGGCGTTTTCGATTGGCGTGCGCATCGAGCACCCGCAAAGCGTGATCGACCAGGCCCGCTGGGGCCGCCACGCAGGCCACCCGCTGCTGGGCGCGGCCGATTACAAACTGGTGCACCACGCGCAAAACGGCCGCGCGGTTTACAGCTTTTGCATGTGCCCCGGTGGCACCGTGGTGGCGGCCACCAGCGAGCCGGGCCGCGTGGTCACCAACGGCATGAGCCAGTACTCGCGCAACGAACGCAACGCCAACGCGGGCATGGTGGTGGCGATTGACCCGCCCGATTACCCGCTGGACACCGCCGCTTGGCAAGCCGCCTTTGGCGAGCAGGACGGTGCGCAGCTGGAGCAAGAAGCGGATAGATTGGCCGCACAACAACAGCCTGCCCCACACCCACTGGCCGGCATCGTGTTGCAGCGGCAACTCGAAACCCGCGCCTTTGAAGTGGGCGGCAGCAACTACGAAGCCCCTGGCCAACTGGTGGGCGACTTTTTGGCGCAGCGCCCCTCCACCACCTGCGGCAGCGTGCTGCCGTCTTACAAACCTGGCGTGAAGTGGGTCGACTTGGCCGATGTGTTGCCCGACTACGCGGTCGAGGCCATGCGCGAAGCGCTGCCGGTGTTTGGCCGCAAGATCAAGGGCTACGACATGGCCGATGCGGTGATGACCGGGGTGGAAACACGCACCTCTTCGCCCCTGCGCATCCCGCGCGGCGACGACCACCAAAGCACCAACACCCAAGGTCTTTATCCTGCGGGTGAAGGCGCCAGTTATGCGGGCGGCATTTTGTCGGCGGGGGTGGACGGCATCAAGGTGGCCGAATCATTGGCCCGGGCCATGCTGGCCAATCCATCAGCGCCATGAGCCTTGGCCTGGGTCATACAGTTTGGCCAGTTGGTGACAGGCACAGGCCAAACCAGACGCCTCCAAAGCATTGATCTGAATTTTTGCCGATGGGCCCTGACCTATCAGAGCCACCACCCCTTGGCTTTCCAGTGCACCCCAGGCACTTTGCCATGTATCGGGGGCCCATCCCAGCCAGTCACGCAAGGTCACCATGGGCATCAGAAGCGGGCTGGCGCCGCTGTTGTGCTGGGCCATCAGCAACCAGCTGGCCAGGCTTTGTGGTGCGCTGTGCTTGTGCGCGCACAAGGTCATGCGAGCCATTTGGGAAATCAAATGCTGGTTGCTGGTCGCCACCTGCAACCACCACGTTGCCAAAGTCGTTTTGACTGCACGAACCACCGAATCGGACACCCGCATGGCATGACCGGGGACGAGCACCTCGGCCAGAAAATCGCTGGAGAGCGCCTGGCGGCGTGACCAGACGCTGTGGCGCCCCATCAAGGCCAGACGTGCGCTTTGGGGTGTGCTGGATCCGCTCTTCGAAGAAGGCAAGGACAAAGCCAGTAAAGCCGTTTCAGGAAAGTACAGGCAGTCATCGGAAATGCCATCCGGGCCCGGCCAAGGCCCAGGCTTGAGATCGACCCGCCCACAGGCTGGCACAAGTCCCGGTGCTGCCTGTTGCAAACGCTGCATCAATGAATTGGTCGAATGGGGGAAGGTCACTGTTTTAAATCGAAAGGATAAGAAATATGGATTACTCGGATTCTATGTTCTTTATCGAACATAAATATGGATTGAAAACGTGATTTACTCAGGATTTACCGAACTTATACTCACACAGCTTTCTCCATGCCCTTCAACCCCACATTCCATTTGTGATCATGTCAGCTCACGCTTTCCATCTGCACGATTGTCTTTTGTGAACCTTACAAACAACGGGCTCATTTCTCAACTGCCTGAGCAGGAGCAATCACTGCTGTTGAACGCTTGCCTGCCCGTCTCCTTGAAAGCTGGGCAATGGCTCAATTCCCAGGACAGTAAGCCGCTGGTTTATTTTTTGGCGGGTGCCACTGTGGCCATGATGGTTCAAGACGAGCACCATGCGGGCTTGGCTGTTGGCTTGCTCGGGGCTGCGCATGCGGTAGGACTGGACCATGTGCTCAACAGCGGCCCACACGGTATTCAGCACCGGGTGCAAAGCGCAGGCCAGGCATGGTGCATCCAGGCCCCAACCCTGCAAACACTGGCACTTGAGCACCCTGCCATACTGAATGCCATTGCACAACAGTTGTGGTTGCTGGTCACGCATGTGGCCTCGTTGGCTGCGAGTATTCAGACCCTGGACATCCAAGCCAGGCTGGCGGCCTGGCTGGTCCTGTCGGCACAGACCGCCCAAACAAACACCTTGCAAATGACACATGAACACTTGGCTCAGATGCTGGGCGTCAGGCGGGTGAGCATCACTCTGGCTGCGGGCCGGCTGCGCGACCAAGGGCTTTTGACCTATTCACGCGGCCAAGTGCATGTGCTGGACTTGCCCGGTTTGGCGCAAGCTGCCCAGCCAAGCTGAATTCTGCAGTGCTCATCGTGCGCGCAAGCACATGTTCACGATCAAACCGAAACCATCTGATTGCGGATGGCGTAGCGGGTCAAATCTGCCACTTTGTGCAAGCCCACTTTGCGCATGATGTTGCGCCGGTGTACCTCAACGGTACTGGGGGCAATTTGCAAATTTCGGGCAATTTCCTTGGAAGAGAAACCATCAGCAATCAAGCGTAAAACTTGTTCTTCGCGGTTTCCCAAATGGTTTTTCCCGGCGCCCTGACCTGAACGAAAGTTGCGCACAGACGCCATCATTTCCGAAGCTGCAGTCTGACACAAATAAACCCGTCCCAAAGCCACAGATCGGATGGCCAACATCAACTCGTCAATGCTGCTGGTGGTCGACACATAGCCCTTCGCGCCGGCATCCAGAATTTCAATGACTGAATGCCGATCGGTGTCTCCCGAAAAAGCCACCATGTGGGGGCTGATCGGTTGTTGGGCAATTTTTTGCATCAAGGACAAATCTTGCTGCCCATTGGCATGCATACCGATCAACAGGACATCGGGATCCGACTCCGCGCACAGGGCTTGTGTGGTCGCGTCTGTATCGGCCATCCCGACCAGATGAATGTCAGGGTGCGTTCTCAAGACGGCGGCGATGCCCTCTGACACCACTTTGTGCTTGGACGACAACAAAACACGAATGGACATGGAAACGCTCCTTTTTTGATCTTGTACCGCAACCAACGGCCGTCCATCAAGACGAGACCACAAATGCAAGTACTGGATTCAGTGTAAAAAGCCTCCCGGTTTTTGACTGTTCGCAACAGCACACAAAGAGAGAAAGAATCAGCGAATCAATGAACGCCGGAGCCAGATGGCGGGCGCGCAGCCAAACTGGGCCAGGGCTGAGCCGCATCAAGCTTCTCAGCTATGCCGAGCGCATCGGTCAAGTGTGCATGGGCATTGAAGCTGTGGTGCTTGGACAACTTGGCGTGGTGCAATGCCGCCTTGAACGCGCCTGCATCGTGATGGCGTGCAGCTTCCTTATTGCGCTGGTAAGCGTGAAGCAACTCCTCAGATGCCTGCTTGTAATGGTGGCTCATGTTTTCCAAGTTTTCGATTTCATGGGTTTGCTTATCGTTTGCCATAGAGTCTTCTCCTGTTGGTTGAATCGAGATGGATGAGCTTCACATCAAACCGTTGTCTTGCATGTAGCGCTGCAAAGACATGCGTCCGGGACATTGCAATTTTTGGTAAATGTGATGCAGGTGCAGCTTGGCAGTGCCCTCACTGATGAACAGCTGGCTGGCGATTTTTTTATTCGGCAAACCTTCCGTGACCATGCGGGCCACGGTCAACTCTCTGGGCGTCAAAGGCGTAACAACCACCGGCTTTTTCTTTTGCTGCGCCATCAGCACAGACATGGTCTTCAGGGTCAGGTCCCGGTCCAACCATTGATGCCCCGCATGGACCGCCTGTATGCAACTCGCCAACTCTTGGCGTGACTTGTCTTTCCCCACCAAACCCGGCACACCACAATCGATGACACGCATGACATCTTCAATCGGTGCATCCGTGAACACCACAGGTCGGGTCAGCGGGTGGTGTTGCTGCACGTCCTCCAAGACCGACCAGCCGCTTCGATTGGCTAAAGAAACATCCATGACAAGGATGTCGGGTTGGTGTTTTTTCACTGCGGCCAGTGCATCGTCTCCCGAACTGGCACAGGCTTTGACGACAAACTCAGGGCATTCTTGAAAAACCTGCGACAAACCCTCGAGCAGCACCGGATGGGGATCTGCCAAAACCAGTTCAATGCTCATGGATTGCTCTTTCTGAAACATGGCACATGCTGCCCCGCGCCACCTGGGGTAAGGCCTGATGACCACGATAGCCAAGCCAAGGACAAACGGAAATCCTTAAAAATATCAAAATCATTACTTTCAAACCAGTAGTCAGCTTTCGGCCTTGTCAGCGAAATCCATCACCGAACCTCACGCCATCGACGTTTCGACCGGTGCGAAGCCAACAGCTCGCAGGCATGGCGAAAACGCTGCAGCGTGGTTTGAACACGGGCCAGCACCGAACCCACCGCATACCCACCGGGACCCCACAGGCCATAAGGAACCCCTGTCAGCAGGCTCATGCCCTCTCCCACTTGGTCCGCCACATGGATGTGAAACTGACCCCGTGCCACGGCTTGCACCACCTGGGGTGCAAGCATCAGGTGCCGCCGATTGCGCGCCGGCATCAAAACCCCTTGTTGGCCATCCAGTCCTAACAACTCGCAGCTGCGGAAGTAGCCCTCGATCTTTTCGTTGATGTTGCCTACCGGCAGCAAATCACCTTGCTGGTTGACTGCGCCAGTGACGGCAATGCCCTGGCGCAAAGGCAAGCCCGAGAGACTGGACAACAAGGCATACAACTCGGCACAAGAGGCCGAATCGCCCTCCACACCACCGTACTCTTGCTCAAACACCACCGCGGCATTCATCGACAAAGGGGCAATGTGGGCAAACAAACCCGACAAATAGCTGTGCAAGATCAGCACCCCTTTGTCGTGAATAGGCCCGGACATATCGACTTCCCGCTCGATGTTGAGCAGGCCCTCGTCGCCCGCGAACGCGCGGGCGGTGACCCGCACAGGCACCCCAAAACTGTGGTCGCCTTGGTCCATGACGGTCAAACCATTGACCTGCGCCACCCTTTCACCACTGACCACCAACAAGCGTTCACCGCTGGCGATGCTGTCTTGAACCCGCGCTTCAAGGCCATCACGTCGCGCTCTTTGGTTCTGGCTGGCAACCAGCACATCCTGCGCCTCCACCCGTTCCGCCCCTCGCATTTGTGCCAATGCATGGCTCTCTACCACCAAGGTTCGCAACACACCGGTGCGGGCGCTCTGGCGCGTTTGGTCGCCCACTGCACGGTGGCTGTCCTCCATGACCCGCGCAACCGCTCCGGCAGTGCAATGCAACCAACCCAAGCGTTGGCAAATGTGTGCCACCTCCACGGCCATGGCCAGTGCATTTTGGGGTGTCGCCTTGAAGCTTTCGGCCAACTCCACCTTGCAAGCGAAGTGACACGCCCAATCGGGGTCAAGCTCTTGCAACGCATTGAAAGCCTCGGTCGAAGCGATCAGCACGAGCTTGATGTCCACATCCTCCGCCTCAGACCACAAGTGCGGTTCAGGCGCAGCGCTGGATGAAAAACCCAGCGGTTCCAGCTGCAATCGGCCGCTGCGCATGAGTCTACGAAGCCTTTCCCATACAGGTGCATCGGCCAAAAGGTCTTGCAGGTGCAACATCAAAAAACCACCATGTGCCCGCAGCAAACTGCCCGCACGCAGGTTTAGGAAATCGATCTCCTGCCCCCCACCGTCAGCCGCAAGGGCGATGCTGCCAAACAGGTTGTTGAAAACAGGGTTGTCCTCAACAACAACCGGTGCGCCTTTTGAGGCGTGGTGGTCCACTACCACGTTCACCTTGAGCCACGACAGCAGCAGGGCCAACTCTGCCCGTCGCGTCGATTCTTGGTCACCGTGCATCAGCAGGCTGTGCTTTTCAAGCACACATTGCAAAGCCAGCTCCATGTAGGCCGCCAGCCGCGCATCGGTGTCAGGCGGGAAGTTCAGCGCTTGGCGCAACTGGGCCAAGCCATGCGCCAAGCTTGGGCGCAAAAAGCGCTGGCGCAGAGCAGCCAGCGCTTGGGCCATGGCATGCTCTGTGGAACGAGCGCATTCAAGGTACTGGTCCATTTTTTCCCGCAGTGCCTCTTCGGCCGCGTTCAACGCTGTGCGTTCCGCTGCGCTGAGCAACAAGGCTTTGCTGGCGGTCACGGGTTCACCATGGACGTCTTTCAGGGTGAACACCATGTGGCCTTGGTCGCGGACCACCGCAAAATGATGAAGCTGCGCGTATGCGGTCAGAACGGCATAAGCCACTTCTGTTTTGACTTTGAATGTTTGTTCAAGCTCATACCGCGCAGCCAAAAAATCGGCTTCCAATAAGCGTTGAGGCACTTCCCCCTGAATGGCTTGCACCCAGGCGGCCATGCCTTGGTGCAAGTGTCTGCCTTGACCAGCTGGCACCCGGATCGCCAAGGCTTGACCAGTTTGTTCAAAGTTATTCAATAAGCACAGATCCGGGGGCACAGGTCGCAAGGCGGCCTGCTCGAGCATGAGCCGCGTCAGCATGCGTGTTCTTTCCGTGTCCACAGCGCCCAAAACCAACAGGTTATAGCCCGGCTGACGGATCTGTAATCCAAACCGGGCAGCCGTCTCGGCACGCTCTTGTCCGAACCAAGGCCATGGCAAACCCAACAACTCGGACGTGTCCTCAAAGCCCAAAGAAGTAGGGTCCACGGTCAGGCGCAAGTCGGAAGGATTCAGTTCAGCAACAGTCATCGGGTATCGCGCTCTTGGCAAAGTCCGAGCCTAGGGCCCCAAGCGGCTCAACCACTGTGCGCTAAAACACCAACAGACTCAAATGCTGACTGACAAGGCTTTTTGCGCTGACAATCGGCCCATGCAAGCCGACGACACCACCCCAACGCCTGACCCTTCGCCAACCACCCTGGATTCAAGCGCCCCAGCACATCGGCCCCCACAGCCATCACAACCACGCAACCCACTGCATGGCCTGACCTTGGAAGCCATCGTGACCCAACTGGCCGACTTTTATGGCTGGGACGATCTGGGGCGACGCATCCCCGTGCGCTGCTTCACCCACGAGCCCAGCGTGGGCTCCAGCCTGAAGTTTTTGCGCAAAACCCCTTGGGCACGCGAGAAGGTAGAAAGCCTGTACCTGTTCATGTTGCGCGACCAAAAACGCCAAGGCTTTTGATCAGCAGGGGCAGGCATCAGGGTCTGAGCGCTCAGTCTGTCAGCATCGTGCCCCGGCACTTGGGAGCACCACAGCGGCAGACATACCGGGCTTTCAGCGCATCGGTCAGGGGCTCGTCACTGAACAAGCCATAGTCAAAGTTCAGCTCCTCCCCTTTGAAGACGGGCCTTCGCGTCACAATGTAAATGCGGCCCTTGACTTCATCGGGCACGCAATTGGGGCGGCACGAATGGTTGATCCATTTAGAGTCATTGCCACCGTACAGCGCATCGATCACCTGGCCATCGTCCAAGTGAAAGTAAAAAGTGTGGTCTGGGTTGGCCGCATCGTGCGGGTGGCGGCGAATGGCTTCAGCCATGCTGATGCGCTCACCCACATACTCGATGACCCGTTCACCTGCAGCCATGTGGCGTGTGGCAAACACGCCCTTGCCATGCACACCCGAAGACAGAACCTCTATGGGGCTTGGCGATGGTGAAGGCTTCATGAAGGCTGCACGAAGGCTTCAGGTTCAGGCTGACGTCGGGCGGTTCAGGCCCAATTCGGCCACCATGGCCTCGCGCATCAAAAACTTTTGCGGCTTGCCCGTCACCGTGACCGGCAGTTCTTCGACCATGCGGATGTAACGGGGCACTTTGAAGTGCGCGATATTTTGCTCACAAAAAGTTCGCAGCTCTTGTTCCGTGCATTCGGCCCCCGGGCGCTGCACTACCCAAGCGCAAAGCTGCTCGCCATAACGCTCGTCCGGCACACCGAAAACCTGCACCGCGGCAATTTTGGGATGGCGAAACAAAAACTCTTCGATCTCACGCGGGTAGATGTTCTCTCCACCGCGGATCACCATGTCCTTCAAGCGCCCCACGATATTGCAGTACCCCTCGGCGTCCATGGTGGCCAAGTCGCCGGTGTGCATCCAGCCGTCTTGGATGGTGTCGGCCGTGCGTTCTGGCTCATCCCAATAGCCCTGCATGACCGAATAGCCCCGCGTACACAGCTCACCCGTTTCACCAATTGGCACGGTTTGGCGCTGCGCATCCACAATACGCACTTCCAAGTGAGGCAAGACGCGGCCCACGGTGGTGACCCGCTTGTCGAGCGGGTCGTCGGTGGCGCTTTGAAAGCTGACTGGGCTGGTCTCTGTCATGCCGTAAGCAATGGTCACCTCGCGCATGTGCATGAGCGACTGAACCCGGCGCATCACCTCGATGGGGCAAGGCGCACCCGCCATGATGCCGGTGCGCAAGGTGCTCAAATCGAAACGCGAAAATTCGGGGTGATCGAGTTCGGCAATGAACATGGTGGGCACGCCATGCAAAGCCGTGCAGCGTTCGGCTTGTACAGCAGACAAGGTCTCCACGGGGTCAAAACCTTCACCCGGGAAAACCATGGCTGCCCCCACCGAGGTACATGCCAAGACCGACAACACCATGCCAAAGCAGTGGTAAAGCGGGACCGGAATGCAAAGCCGGTCTTGTTCAGACAAGCGCATGCAAGCAGCCACGGCAATGGCGTTGTTCACGATGTTGTGGTGCGTCAGCGTTGCCCCCTTGGGCGCACCCGTGGTGCCGCTGGTGAACTGGATGTTGATGGCCTGGTGGGCATTCAGGCTTTGCGCATCGGGCAAGCGGGTGTGGCCTTGTGCCATCAAGGCCGACCAATCCACCATGTCGGCATGGCCCCCTGCACCCAAACGGATCACATGCCGCAAAGTTGGCAGTTGTGAATCAGCAGCACCAAAGCCGAGCTGAACCAACATGCCCAGGTAATCGCTGGTTTTGAAACGGCTGGCACTGACCAAAACCGATACGCTGGCTTTGTTCAGCGCATAAGCCAACTCGGCCACACGGTAGGCAGGGTTGATGTTGACCAAAATCGCCCCCAGGCGGGCCGTGGCAAATTGCGTGACCAGCCACTCTGAACGGTTGGGCGACCAGATGCCCACCCTGTCGCTACGTTGCACTCCCAGTGCATGCAAGGCGGCTGCGGCAGCGTTCACTTGGCTTTGAAACTCAGCCCAACTCCAACGTATGCCTTCGGCACAAAAAACAGCCGCATCCCGCTCGGGCCAGCGCTGCACAGCATGGTCCAGCAACTCGTGCAAACAAGCGTTGCTCAGGGGCTGATCGTCAAACCCTCGAACATGGGACAAGCCTGAAGACGGGGTGCGTGGCTGCGGCAAGGCGGTGTGAAGCGTCATGGTTCGGTGCGGGTTAAATGCGCAGGGCGCGCGAAACTGTTTAAATTAACACCAACTTGAACCAGACAGAGAATTAACCGTGTGGGGTTCAAGGCGATGGGGCTTGGCCGTCGGTGCCTGCATTGTCAAATCAAGCACGCCAGCGCAGCAGCGACACCAACAAAGTGTGAACGTCAAAGGCAACACCAAATTCATCATCCTGTCCGTGGATGGAGTAATCAAAACGCTGTTGATGGTTTAAGCGCTGGGGCCCCTTACTCCACCGTCACACTCTTTGCCAAGTTCCTAGGCTTGTCCACATCCGTCCCCCGCGCACACGCGGTGTGATAACTCAGCAGCTGCAAAGGCACCACGTGAAGGATGGGTGAGAGCACACCATAGTGCTCGGGCATGCGAATCACATTCACGCCTTCGCTGCTTTCAATCTTCGTGTCGCCATCGGCCAGCACATAGAGCACACCGCCGCGCGCCCGCACTTCCTGCATGTTGCTCTTGAGCTTTTCGAGCAGCTGGTCGTTGGGTGCGACCGTCACCACAGGCATGGCGCTGGTCACCAAAGCCAAGGGGCCGTGCTTCAACTCGCCAGCGGCATAGGCCTCGGCGTGGATGTAGGTGATCTCTTTGAGCTTGAGTGCGCCTTCGAGTGCGATCGGGTAGTGGGTGCCCCTGCCCAAAAACAGCGCGTTTTCTTTGCTTGCAAATTCTTGCGACCACGCGATGATTTGCGGCTCCAGCGCCAGCACCGCCTGCAGCGCAGCGGGCAGGTGGCGCATGTCCTTGATGTGCCCAGCTTCCTCTTCGTCGCTGAGGCGCCCTTGGGTCTGCGCCAGCGCAAGAGTCAATAAGAACAAACCGGCCAGTTGCGTGGTGAATGCCTTGGTCGAGGCCACGCCGATTTCGGCCCCGGCGCGGGTCACATAGGCGTGTTTGCACTCGCGCACCATGGCGCTGGTGGACACGTTGCAAATGGTCAGTGTGTGCTTCATGCCCAGACTCTGGGCGTGGCGCAGCGCCGCCAAGGTGTCGGCGGTTTCACCGCTTTGGGTGATGGTGACGATGAGGGTGTTGGGGTTGGGCACCGATTCGCGGTAACGGTATTCGCTGGCGATCTCGACCTGGCAAGGCACTTTGGCAATGGCTTCGATCCAGTACTTGGCCACGCAGCCGCTGTAGTAGCTGGTGCCGCAGGCCAAGATCAACACGTTGTCGATGGCCTTGAATGTTGAATAAGCACCGTCGCCAAACAACTCGGGCGTGATGCCCTCCACGCCTTCGAGCGTGTCGGCAATGGCGCGGGGCTGCTCGAAGATTTCTTTTTGCATGTAGTGGCGATACGGCCCCAGTTCGGCCGCGCCGCTGTGCGCGTGCACGGTTTTCACGGCGCGGCTCACCGCCTTGTGATCACGGTCCACCACCCAGTATTTGCCCAGCTGGATGTCGACCACGTCGCCTTCTTCCAGATAAACGATCTGATCGGTCACACCGGCCAAAGCCATCGCGTCGCTGGCCAAAAAGGTTTCGCCTTGGCCCACGCCCAAGATGAGCGGTGAGCCTGCGCGAGCGCCGATCACGTGCTGCGGCTCGTCTTTGTGGAACACGGCAATCGCATATGCGCCGTGCAATTGGCGGATGGCGGTTTTGACGGCTTCAAAAATGTCGCCGTCATACACGCTGTCCACGAGGTGGGCGATGACTTCGGTGTCGGTCTGGCTCAAAAACACATAGCCCTTGGCTTGCAGGGCGGCGCGCAGCTCTTCGTGGTTTTCAATGATGCCGTTGTGCACCAGCGCCACTTTGCCAGGCTTGGTGTCTGCTGCGCCCGTGCCGTGGCTGAAGTGCGGGTGCGCGTTGTGCACCGCAGGTGCGCCGTGCGTGGCCCAGCGGGTGTGGGCGATGCCGGTGCCGCCTTCGATGTGATCGACCTTGACCTGGTCCATCAACTCGGCCACACGCGAGGTGCTGCGAGCGCGCTGCAAACCGCCCTTGCCACCCAGACTGGCCGCGTGCACGGCCACGCCGCAAGAGTCATAGCCACGGTATTCGAGCCGCTGCAGGCCTTGTACGAGAATGGGAACGATGTTGCGGGAAGAAACGGCGCCGACGATGCCACACATGTTGAAGCTCCAAAACAAGCAATGTGCTGGATGTTAGAACGATCAAAAAGAAATTTCTCGTTAATTTATTGATTTTATTTAAATGATAATTTCACATTCACGATAAATTGGAATTTTATTTCAATAAAATCATTTATATGGAACACAATGAACTTGATGCGATCGATCTGCAACTGCTGGACAGCCTGCAACGCGACGCCAGCCTGAGCAATGTGGCGCTGGCGGAAAAGGTCAACGTCTCGCCCCCCACTTGCCTGCGCCGAGTCAAACGCTTGGTTGAAGGCGGTTGGATTGAGCGCCAAGTGGCGGTGCTCAGCACCGACAGGCTAGCCGCCACGCTGGGCCACGGCCTCACGGCCATGGTCGAGGTGTCTTTGGACAAACAAGGCAGCGAACACCTCGACGCCTTCGAGGCCCGCGCCGTGACGCACGATGCGGTACAGCAGTGCTGGCGCGTGTCCCCAGGCCCTGACTTCATGCTGGTGGTGCAGGCCCGCGACATGCCTAACTATCTGGCAATCAGCCAAACCCTGTTCACCCAAGACGCCAACGTGCGCAATGTGAAGGCGTTTTTTGCGACCAAACGCGCCAAGTTCACGACGACCTGGCCGCTGTTGGCCAGCGACTAAAGCCCCAAAGCTTCCATTGCCTGATGGACCGACACCACGTGCAGTCCTTGTACGGGGGGCGTCTCCAGCAGATCCTTGTCGCCGCTAACCAAGTAATCGGCCTGGGCCTTGAGCGCTGCTTCAATGAAATGATCGTCATCGCGATCCCGGCAATATTGTGCAGGCTCTCCTGGATCCACCCAAATCGCGCTGGCATTGAAGTCGCGCAACAAACGCTCGCGGTCGTCCAAGGAGATGTAACGGTCAAATTTGGGTCGGTAAATCCGCGTGCGCAGCTCTTCAAACGTTGTTTGAGAAAACACCAAACGGTGCCGAGCCAGGGCACACAGCACCAACTGCGCAGGCGCACCTTGTACAGAAAGTGCAGCGCTGATGAGGATGTTGGTGTCCATGACCAGCTTAAGACTCGTCACGCAATAAATCTTCCAGAAGCTCAGGGGTCAAGCCCGCACGTTCAGCCTTGGTCGCCGTGTCCACCAAGGTGTGCTGCAGGCGGTTGGCGTAAAACTCACGCATGGCTTCGTAGTCGTGCGCGGAGACCATGACACCGACCACACGATCACGGCGCATGACGCGCACGGGCTCGCGTTGCGCCAGATCGATGAAATGGCCGAACTGGGTTTTGGCTTCGTTAGCAGTCAGGGTTTGCATGGCACCAATATAGCACAAAACGAATGAATCGTTCGATTGGATCGAGATTTAATAGTCTGCGCCCTGTGCACGCGAGTGTGAAAGAATCCTGAAGCAAACCGGGCGTGCACAGCTTCCGCAAGTCCACCACAAGGAATCTGGCATGAATGTGATCATCATCACGGGTGCATCTGAAGGCATTGGGGCCGAAATGGCCATGCAGCTGGCCCGCACAAAAGGTGCCGCCGTGGCGCTGGTGCTGGCCGCCCGCCAGGCGGCCAAATTGGAAGCGGTGGCTGATGCCTGTCGCCAGCACGGGGCGCAGGTGTTGTGTGTGCCCACCGATGTCAGCGTGCGCGCAGACTGCGAAGCCCTGATCGCACAAACCGTGCAGCATTTTGGCCGGATCGACACGCTGATCAACAACGCCGGTGTATCTGCTCACGCCCTGCTGCAAGAAGTGGATGCAGCCCATTTGGGATGGTACGAAGAGCTGATGCGGGTCAACCTGTGGGGCACCATCTGGTGCACACATGCCGCGCTACCGCACCTCAAAGCCTCACGCGGTCGCATCGTGGCGGTCTCGTCTTTGGCGGGCTTGGTGGGTGTGCCGGGTCGCACGGCTTACTGCACCAGCAAATTTGCGATGAATGGCTTCATGGAGGCGCTGCGTACCGAATTGCTGAGCGATGGGGTGTCGGTGACGATTGCCTACCCCGGCGTGGTGGCCACCGACATCCGCCGCCGCGGCTTCAATGCCCTGGGCCAGCCTGCAGGCTCCAGCGGCCTGAGCGAAGACAAGGCCATGCCGGTCAAGTTGTGCGTACAAAAAATCTTGCAAGGCACTGAGCGACGCCAACGCGACTTGCTGATGAACCCCATCGGACATGTGGGCCGCTGGCTTAAGTTACTCGCCCCAAGTTGGGTGGACCGCATGGCCTGGGCGGCTTTGAAAAAGTCCGGCACACAGCGCTGAACAGCACGCTGAACGGGCACCCTCAGGCTTTGGGCTGCTTCTTGGGCCGCGCCCAGTTCGCGATGCTGACCTGCTTGCCGCGCGCCACGCTGAGCGAGCCTGGCTCGGTGCTCTTGGTGATGGTGGAGCCGCCGCCCACGGTGCCACCTGCACCGATGGTGATGGGGGCGACCAGCACGCAGTTGCTGCCGATGTGCACGTCGGCCTCGATCACGGTGCGGTGTTTGTTGGCCCCGTCGTAATTGGCGGTGATGCTGCCCGCACCGTAGTTCACCCGCTCGCCCACGGTGGCGTCGCCCAGATAAGCCAAGTGGTTGGCTTTGGCGCCCTTGGCCATGGTGGAATTTTTGACTTCCACAAAGTTGCCGATGTGGACCTCGGCCCCCAGCTGCGCGCCGGGGCGCAGACGGGCAAAGGGGCCTATCAGGGCGCCTTCGCCCACCGACACACCGAGTTTTTCGCCGTCGATGTGGGTGAAGGGGTGAATCACCGCGCCTGCCCCGATGGTGCAGTTGGCGATCACGCAGTTCGCACCGATCTTCACGCCTTCGCCCAAGGACACGCTGCCTTCAAAAATGCAGTTCACATCGATCTCGACATCTTGCGCGCAATCGAGCTGGCCGCGCAGATCCAAGCGGGCGGGGTCTTTCAGGCGCACGCCTTGCTCCATCAGGCGATGCGCCTGGCGCAGTTGGTGGGCGCGTTCCAGCTCGGCCAGTTGCACCGGGCTGTTCACGCCAGCCACCTGCACCGGGTCGCTGATGGTGTGGGTTACCACGGGCACGCCGTCGGCGACGGCCAGCTTGACCACATCGGTCAGGTAGTACTCGTTTTGGGCGTTGCGGTTGTCGATGCGCCCCAGCCAGACTTTGAGCAGGCGAGAGGGCACGGCCATGATGCCGCTGTAGACCTCGTTGATCTGGCGCTGCGCATCGGTCGCGTCTTTTTGTTCCACGATGGCTTGCACAGCATCACCTTGCCGCACGATGCGACCATAGCCCGTAGGGTCGGGCAGGCAAATGGTCAAGAGCGCCAGCTTGGCGCCACCACATTGCGCGATCAGGGCTTGCAGGGTGTCGGCCTGGGTCAGCGGCACGTCCCCCGACAAGATCACCACCACCCCATCGTCGGGCAGCACGGGCACCGCCTGCTGCACAGCGTGGCCGGTGCCCAGTTGCGGCTCTTGGCGCACGCATTGCACGGCCAGCGCCTGACCCGAGGCCAGAACCAAAGGTTCCACTTGGTCAGCGCCGTGGCCGGTGATGACCACGGCAGAGCGGGCGTTCAGTTGCGCCGCAGTATTGAGCACATGCTGCACCAGCGGTACACCCGCCAAGCGCTGCAGCACTTTGGGCAAGCGGCTTTTCATGCGGGTGCCTTTGCCAGCAGCCATGATGACGACGTCGATGGGGGGGAAAGAGGCTTTCATAGACTTCAAACTTTCAGATGTACCCGGCGATTTTTAAAGATGATCACCCATGGTTAAATTATCGCTGTCCCGCATCGGGCCTATGATTCGCTCTAAAGGCACTCTTAACATGCGTCAATTTTCCTTCAGACTGGCTTGTGTCGGCTTGGTCGGCTCCCTGATCTTGGCTGGCTGCGGCGGATCACAAGTGCAGGAATCAAGCACCTTGCGAGACGTCACTTGCGACTCAACCAGCTTGTGGGCGGGCCGACCAGCCCTGTCGGGCTTGCAGATCCCGGACAACAACACCAGTGGCATCACCGTGACCTGGGACAACCAAAATTGCAGCCTGAAATCCGTTTCGTCTGCCAGGATTGAGATGTGTCTGGCACACACCAGCCCTGCTGACTTGAGCTGGTCCATCCTCCCGCCCAATTCAGCCCTTGCCCTGACGCTGCCTTCACCGACCCCTTTGGGTTCATCATGTGACTCCGAGCAAGGTCAACTGCAAAGCATCCAACTGCTGTCCGCGATTGGCACAGGGCCCGTATCACAAGGACGCTGGGCCCTTCAGGTCAAGGACCGCTCACTGGGCAACACGGGCACCTTGATTCAATGGCGCCTGATCCTGCAGGGCCTGCAATGATCCGTTTCGGCCTCGCCGTTTTGGCGCTGGTGCTCTTGCCCGCGTGCAGCGCCATCAAACTCGGTTACCAGCAATTGCCAACCTTGTCCTATTGGTGGCTCGACAGCACGGTGTCGTTCAGCAACGCGCAAACGCCTGCAGCCAAAGAGGCCATTGACAAGCTGTACCAGTGGCACCGCCGCGAAGAGTTGGCCGGTTATGGCGAGGTGCTGCAACGCATCGGGCAGCTGTCCACAGGTCCTTTGCAAGCCGAGCAGGTTTGCAGCGTGGCCACCGATGTCCAAGCCCGGCTGGATGTCTTGATGCGGCAAGCGGTGGTGCAAGCGGCTCCGGTTGTTTTGGCGCTGGGACCAAGGCAACTGAGCCACATCGCTCGCCAATGGGAAAGCAAAAATGAAGATTGGGAAAAAGAGTGGCTGCAGGGCGATGCACAAGCCCGGCTGGACCGCCGCTTGGACAAGGCGGTGAACCGCTTCAACTCGTTTTACGGGGATCTGAATCCGGCGCAAATCAGCATGGTCAGGGCACAACTGGCCCAGTCGCCTTGGACAGCAGAGTGGGGACGGCGCGACCGCCAACGTCGCCAACAAGATTTGCTGTCCACCCTGCAACGCGTGGCCCAAAGTGGCATGACACCGGCCCAAGCCGAAGCCCAGTTGTGGGGCGTTTGGCAGCGCTGGCTGACCCCCACGGATGCGGCGCAGCGTGCCGTTTTCCAAAGTTTGTCGCAAAGGGCTTGCGAGAACCTGGCTCAACTGCACAACACCACCACGCCCGAACAGCGGGTGCGGGTGGCTCGGCGCTTGCGGGCCTATGAGCGGGACATCCAAGACCTGACCCGGCCCTGAACAGCCGGGCTCCACGCACCACGCTCTGCCCACCCAACAAAAAACCCCGCCAGTCTGACTGCGCGGGGTTTTTTTGTGAGGTGCGTGACAGGCTTCAGCTTTGCAGCGCTTTCCACATCTCCATGTCGCGCTCTGCGGTCCAAATGCGCGGGTTCTTGATGCCGCTGGCTTCGTCGTAGGCGCGCGTCACATCAAACGGCAGGCAGTGCTCGTAAATGAACACATGGCCAAAAACTGGATCCATGCTTTTGCGCGTGTGGGCCATGGCGGCTTTGAGGTCCATCTTGCCTGCAACCGCTTCTTTGCCGGCCTGGAACAAAGTGGTCACCCAGCGCTGCGTGTAATCGAGCGCCTTGTTGACGTTGGCGTTGCCCTTCATGGCTTCGCCGCGGCCGGGTACGATGAATTCAGCTTTCAAAGCGCGCAAGGCTTCCAGCGTGGCAGGCCATTCTTCGAGCTGCGCATCGCCCGTGTACACACCGGCTTCGTACTCGACCAAGTCACCTGAAAACAGTACCTTTTCCTCTTCTACCCAAGCAATCGTGTCGCCACGGGTATGACCCGGGCCTGGGTGCCAGATTTGCACCACCACACCGCCCAAGTTGATGCTGAGCTTGCCGGGCACCTCGCTTTTTGTGGGGTTACCGCCGCCCACCACCATGGTCGGCCAGGTCAAACCGGGGATGCTGTCGGCACCTCGGAACAGGCGCGGGAAGCGCTCCATCTCGCTTTTCATGTCTTGTGCGCCGCGTTCCTTGATCAGGTCCAGCGTGCCTTCACTGGCGATGATCTCGGTCGCGCCTTCGGCGGCGTAGGCGTAGGCGCCCAAAACACGCACCGCATGGTAGTGCGTCAGCAGCACGTATTTGATGGGCAGGTCGCTGACGGTACGGATCTTCTTGATCAGGTCTTTCGCCATGTCAGGCGTCGCCGTGGCGTCGCTGACCATGATGAAACGGTCCCCGATGATCACGCCCGAATTGGGGTCACCCTCTGCGGTGTAAGCCCAGCAGTGCTCGCTGAGTTGCTCAAATGTGATCTTTTTTTCGGTCAAGTCCGCCTGGCTGGCGAATGCTTTGATGGGGGCTTTTGCAGGGGCTTTGGCGGGTGTTTTGGACATGAAAATGCTCCAGACGGTGAAGTTTTGATTTTACCTAAACGAAATGCATTACGGATTGTTAAATTCCAACCCTCCAACCAACCGTGATCCTGAACCTCAGCCCAAACCTTTTTCCAACATGCCAATCACCTCGTCGGCAAAGGCCGCATAACTGATCGGCCCACCCGGGCGAAGCCAAGTGAAGGTCCAGTTGATCATGCCCAACAGCATCATGGTCAAGGCGGTTTGGTTGGTGGGAGTCAGGCGCTCTGGGTAGGCCCTTTTCATGAAGCGGGTCATGGCGGCAACGATGTCACGCTGACGGTTCAGGATCAGCTCACGCGGCGACACGTGCGCAGTGTTCAAGGCCGGGTCGGGCAGATCACTCAAAAACTGGGTGTCGTTCAAGAGCGCCGCATGCCGCGTGGCCGAGTTCTCGTACTCCTGCAAGAACGCCCGCACCAACTCGTGCAAAGTAGCGCGTTCGTTCAGGTCTTTGCGCTGGGCCGTGGCTTCGGTTTGCGCGATCACCGCCAACAGGCGTTGGGTGTGACGGTCCAACAAGTCAAACAGAATGGCCTCTTTGCTCTCGTAGTAATGGTAGAGCCGGGCTTTGGATGTGCCGCACGCGGTGGCAATCTCGTTCATGCTGGCGGCCGGATAACTGCGCTGGGCAAAGCATTGCGCGGCGATGTCCAAAATGGCATCGCGCTTGATGTCGTGAGTAGCGGATTTGGGTCGGGCCATGGTTTTCTGGGGTCTGGCTCAAACCGGCCACACCACCCCGTTGTCGTTCAAGATCGCGTCCAGTGGCTCGTCGTGGTCTTCGGGCTCCAAGTCATCCAAGAAACCGTGGGTGTAACCCAGTCCCACTGTGAAGGGTTTCGGTTGCAGGGTGGCCAAAGTGCGGTCATAAAAGCCACCGCCATAACCCAAGCGGTAACCGCCAATGCCATAGCCCACGCAGGGCACAAACAGCAAAGTAGGTACGATGATTTCGGTGTCTTTGGGTTTGGGGATGCCGTAGGCGTCTTCTTCCATCGGGCAGCCCGGGTACCAGGTGTGAAAAGTCAGGGTTTTGTGCTGTTTGTTGACGACGGGCAAACCAATTTGGCGGCGCTGCGGCTCACCATGCAGTTCGCCATCCTCTTTCCAACGGTGCAGCGCAGGCAAAGGATCAAACTCGCCCTTGATGGGCCAATAGGCCCCAATCACGGTGTCTGGGCGGTCAAACAACCAAATGCGCATGACGCGCTGCAGAGCTTCGGCCCGTGACAGACGGTCTGGCAGGTGCAGTCTTTCTTCAATCAAGGCCTTGCGCAGGGCCTTTTTGGCTTCAGCTTTGTCCATAATCCACCCATGAAATTGACTCTGATTCTGACACTGCTGGCCAGCTTGGTCACCACCGGCTTGTTCAGCATGCCGGCACAGGCCCAAAGCAAGGGCGATGAAGCCTTGCTTGAAATGCACAAGGCTTACAACAAAAACGACGCCAAACGCTTGTCGGCCCTGCTGCCCCAAGTGCGCGGACACGTGTTGGAGCCTTTGGCCGCCTATTGGGAGATGCGGGTCCGGCTGGACACCGCTTCAGAATCGGAAATACGCCAATTTTTGAACAACTTCGCAGGCAGCTACTACGAAGACCGCCTGCGCAACGATTGGTTACAACAACTGGGCAAACGCCGCAACTGGGCCACGTTCACCGCCGAATACCCACGCTTTCGCATGCGCGATGACCGCGAAGTGCGTTGCTATGCCTTGGCCACCGAAGCCATGAACACCAAAGCCGATGTGGTCGAAGAGGCCAAGCGCATTTGGTATTCACTGCGCGAAGCAGACGACGGTTGCACCTATGTGGCCGAACACTTGCATTCCGGGCGGCAAATCAACGCGCTGGACATTTGGCGCAAAGCCCGCATCGCCATGGACGCCAACCGGCCTCGCGCCGCCCAAGCGGCTGTGGACATTGAAGCACCGCGCGCCAGCGAACAAGTGAACAAAATCCACGCCGATCCATCGGGCTACCTGAACAAACGCATTTTGGCCATCACGCGCAACCAAAAAGAATTGGCCGTGTTGGCGCTGATCCGCTTGGCCGCCAGTCAGCCCGATCAAGCGGCCCAATTGCTCGAGCAGCAATGGGGACGGCAACTGAGTGCCGAAGAGCGCAACTGGACTTGGGCCGTGATCGGCAAGCAAGCCGCACAAAAACTGCAAGACAACGCCAGCGCCTACTTTGCCAAGGTTCAAAAAGACAGTGACCTGAACGACGACTTGCTGACTTGGAAAGTGCGTGCGGCCCTGCGCCAAGGCCAATGGCCTCATGTGCTCTCGGCCACCCAAGCCATGAGCGCGGGTACGCGCAGCGACCCGGCTTGGACCTATTGGCGCGCCCGCGCCCTGCTGGCCCTGGCCCCCACCGAAGTCCAACGCCACGAAGCCCAAACCTTGTTGACCCAAATCGCCAGCGTTCGCGGTTTTTACGAGCAATTGGCGTTGGAAGAGTTGGGCCAGGCCATCACCACGCCCGAGCGCCCATCGCCACTGACGCCGTCTGAGAAATCCGCTGCACTGACGCACCCCGGTTTGCAACGCGCCTTGTATGCCATCGCTTTGGGCTTGAGGGCCGAGGGCAACCGCGAATGGAACTACAGCACCAACCTGCACACCCCCGGCGGCATGAACGATCGCGAACTGCTGGCGGCAGCCGACTTGGCCTGCCAGCGCCAAGTGTGGGACCGTTGCATCAACACCAGTGAGCGCACCAAGGAGGTGTTTGACCACGAACAACGCTTTCCGATGCCCCTGCGCGAGCTGGTGATACGCCGCTCTGGCGACATCCGCTTGGACCCCGCTTATGTGTATGGCCTGATCCGTCAAGAGAGCCGCTTCATCATGGATGCACGCTCGCATGTGGGCGCCTCGGGCCTGATGCAGGTCATGCCCGCCACGGCCAAATGGACTGCTCAAAAAATCGGCCTCGCGGGATTCACGCCCCAACAAATCAACGAGCGCGAAACCAATGTGACGATTGGCACGGCTTATTTGAAACTGGTGCTGGACGACTTTGAAGGCTCAATGCCCATGGCCACCGCCGCCTACAACGCTGGCCCCAGCAGGCCCCGAAACTGGCGAAAGGGCCCGTTGCTCGAAGCGGCCATATGGGCTGAAAACATCCCATTTTCTGAAACGCGCGATTACGTGAAAAAAGTGTTGGCCAACACCACCAACTACGCCGCCATCCTGACGCGCCAGCCGCAATCGCTCAAAGCACGGTTGGGGCAGATTGGGCCACGCAACAACATGGCATCGGTGAACAACGACCTGCCATGAGGCGAATCAGGCGACGGGGCCCAACAAGGCGTCCAAGTTGGCTTTGATCTTTTCTTCGATCTTGCCGCTGTAGGCGCCCAGCAAAAAACCCAGCTTGATCTGCAGGTTAAAGCGGGTGGCGCTGACGCAGAGTTCGCCACTCACACCGCTGCGCTCAAAACGCAGGCGGTCCAAGGCCTCGCCAGGCTCTGAAGCGCAGGTCATGCCCCACTCTTGTTCGGCCTGCTCGCGCCAGCGTTCGGCCACCAAGCGTGCGCCGTCCAGCCCCAGGGTGTGTTCACGTTCAATTTTCAATTCAGGCATGCCGCCACCTCCACCAAGCAGTCGTAAAACACGGGCGCACGGCCCAAATCGGTCAGGTGCTGGCTGGTCAACTCGTTCACATTGGTGCCGTTCAAGCCCAGCTTGCGCCACCAAATTCCCAGACCATTGACCACACCAGGCCGTGCACGCTGGTTCACCCGCGCCTTGCAGTGGTAAGTGCCCCGGTCGTTGAAAACCCGCACCACCGCGCCGTCGGCGATGCCCCGCTGGGCCGCATCTTCGGGGTGCATTTCCAGCACCGGCTCCGCTTCGATATCGCGCAGGCTTTGCACGTTGACAAAGGTCGAATTGAGGAAGTTGCGCGCAGGCGGCGAGATCATGGCCAACGGGTAGCGCACATCGCTGCCAGACGCTTCGTAATTGGGCAGATGGTCGGGCAAGCCATCCAGGCCCTGATCGGCCAGGCGCTGGCTGAAAAACTCGCAGCGGCCCGAAGGTGTGGGAAAGCCACCTTGTGCAAACGGCGCATCGGGCACAGGCAAAGAAGCAAACCCGTGCGCCAACAACTGCTCAAAGTCTTTTTCATCACCAATGGCGCTGCGGCACAGGCTTTCGTCGCTTTCGGCAAAACACGCATCGATAAAACCCATGCGCTCAGCCAACGCCCGGAAGATGTCGGTGTTGGTGCGCGCACCGCCCACAGGCGCAATCGCCGGGCGGTTGAGCAGCACATCGGTATGGCCGTAGCTGGTGTGGATGTCCCAATGCTCCAGCTGCGTGGTGGCGGGCAAGATGAAATCGGCGTAATCTGCCGTGTCGGTCTGGAAATGCTCCAACACCACGGTGAACAGGTCCTCGCGGCCAAAGCCCTGCACCACCTTGCCCGACTCGGGGGCGACGGCCACCGGGTTGCTGTTGTAAACAATCAGGGCTTCAATTTGGGGGCCAAACGTGGGCGAAGCCGGGCGAAGCAAATCGTCGCCAATCGTGCTCATGTTGATGGTGCGCGGACGCCGCTCGCCCAACAAGTCTGGCCGCTGCAAAGCCGCCCGCCGCACCGGAAAATGCCCCGAGCTGCTGAGCAAGACCCCGCCCGCCCGGTGCCGCCAGGCCCCGGTGAGTGCAGGCAGGCAAGCAATCGCTCGCACCGCGTTACCCCCACCGCGCACGCGCTGCATGCCATAGTTCAAGCGAATGGCCGCAGGCTGGGTGGTGCCCCAGTCGCGGGCCAGCTGACGGATTTGATCGACCGGCACGCCGCACACCTTGGCCGCCCGCTCGGGCGACCACTGCAAGGCACGCGCTTTCAGGGCGTCCCAGCCCAGGGTATAGCGGTCGATGTAATCTTGGTCGAGCCAGCCATGCACGATCAGCTCGTGCATGAGGGCCAGCGCCAGCGCGGCGTCGGTGCCGGGCCGCAGGGCGATGTGTTCGTGGCATTTTTCGGCCGTCTCGCTGCGCCGGGGGTCGATGCAGACCAGCTTGGCCCCGTTTCGCTTGGCATCTTGGGCGATGCGCCAAAAGTGCAGGTTGCTGCCAATCGAGTTGCTGCCCCAAATGACGATGAGCTTGGATTCGGCATAAAACTCGACCTTCATGCCCACCTTGTTGCCCAGCGTTTGGGTCAGGGCTTCGGCACCGGCAGAGGCGCAAATCGTGCGGTCCAAGAGCGATGCGCCCAGCTGGTGGAAAAACCGCGCCGCGATCGACTCACTTTGCACCAAGCCCATGGTGCCCGCGTAGCTGTAAGGCAAGATAGCCTGAGGGTCGCACGCAGCGATGGTTTTCAGCCGGGCAGCAATCGCATCCAAAGCCTCATCCCAGCCCACAGGCTCAAACTGACCCGAACCCTTGGGGCCCACACGGCGCAGAGGCTGAAGCAGGCGATCGGGGTGGTAAGTGCGCTCGGCGTAGCGCGAAACTTTGGTGCACAACACGCCGTCGGTCGGCGCGTGCGCCGGATTGCCCTGCACCTTGGTGGCACGGCCGTTTTCCACCGTGGTCAGCAAGGCGCAGGTATCGGGGCAGTCATGCGGGCAGGCGCCGCGCACGATTGGGGGGGTATCGTGGTCCAAAGTATTGGCTGACAAGGACGGCATGTGGGGTCTTCCAAAAAGCGCGACCCCCATTGTGGCCGATGCCCTGCGCGGGGTAAAACACGGGCATGTCCCCGATGCGCTGTGGGTGGCGAATCAGGAGTTGGCAAAATAGACCCACTATCGCTAGACTGAACACCATGAAACTCATCGACACCATCCTCACCGACGCGGCCAGCATAGCGGCCATCCGCAAAGACATCCACGCCCACCCCGAGCTGTGCTTCCAAGAAGTGCGTACGGCCGACGTGGTCGCCCAGCAGCTGACCGACTGGGGCATCCCCATCCACCGTGGCATGGGCACCACGGGCGTGGTGGGCATCGTGCATGGTCGTGATGGCGGCGCTTGCGGGCGCGGCATTGGCTTGCGCGCCGACATCGACGCCTTGCCCATGCAGGAGTTCAACACCTTCGCCCACGCCAGCAAACACCAGGGCAAGATGCACGCCTGCGGCCATGACGGCCACACGGCCATGCTGTTGGCGGCAGCCAAGCATTTTTCCAAGTACCGCGACTTTGACGGCACGGTCTATTTGATCTTCCAACCCGCCGAAGAAGGCGGCGGCGGTGCCCGCGAGATGATCAAAGACGGTTTGTTTGAAAAATTCCCCATGCAGGCCGTGTTTGGCATGCACAACTGGCCTGGCGCGCCCGTGGGCACTTTTGCGGTCAGCCCCGGCCCGGTCATGGCGTCGAGCAACGAGTTCAAGATCACCATCCGCGGCAAGGGCAGTCACGCCGCACTGCCGCACAACGGCATTGACCCGGTGCCAATTGCTTGCCAGATGGTGCAGGGCTTTCAGACCATCATCACCCGCAACAAAAAACCGGTGGATGCGGGAGTGATCTCCGTCACCATGATCCACGCAGGTGAAGCCACCAATGTGGTGCCCGACTCTTGCGAGTTGCAAGGCACGGTGCGCACCTTCAGCATTGAAGTGCTGGACCTGATCGAAAACCGCATGAAGCAAGTGGCCGAGTCGCTTTGCGCAGCTTTTGGCGCGCAATGTGAGTTTGAATTCCACCGCAACTACCCGCCCACCATCAACAGCGCCTTGGAGGCCGACTTTGCACGCAACGTCATGAATGGGATCGTGGGCGCTGACCATGTGATGCAACAAGAACCCACCATGGGCGCCGAAGACTTCTCGTACATGCTGCAAGCCAAGCCGGGCGCGTATGTCTTCATCAGCAATGGCGACGGCGCCCACCGAGAGATGGGCCACGGCGGCGGCCCTTGCACACTGCACAACCCGAGTTACGACTTCAACGACGATTTGATCCCATTGGGCGGCACGTATTGGGTGGAGTTGGCCACGCAGTGGCTGGCCCAGCCCACCCAAACCGCTTGAACAGGCCGCGCATGGACCATATCCAAAGCGGCTTTTCCAAAAGTTATGCGCAAGCTCGTGAAAAATTTCTGAATGCTGCTCTGGCAGCTGGTTTGCCCGTCGATTCGAACATCCATCCACTCAAAGGCCGGGACGGTGAAGAACTGGCCATGGACGTGGTGCTCGACGGTGACGCCAATGCTCAAAGCCTTTTGCTCATCAGCAGTGCTTGCCACGGCGTTGAAGGCTATTGCGGGTCAGGGGTTCAAATCCACGCCTTGCAAAACACCGCTTGGCGTGACGCGGCCAAGGCCCAAGGCGTGGCCGTGCTCTACATACACGCCCTCAACCCGCATGGTTTTTCACATGTGCGCCGGGTGACCCATGAAAACGTGGACATCAATCGCAATTTCCAAGACTTCTCCAAGCCCCTGCCCGACAACGCGGCCTACCGCGAAATACAGCCCCTGCTTTTGCCGGAAGTTTGGCCACCCGATGCAGCCAATGAGGCCGCTACCAACCAATACATCACCGAGCGCGGCATGAAAGCCTTTCAGGCTGCCATTTCCAAAGGGCAACATGAGTTCCCCGAAGGTCTGTTTTTTGGAGGGCAAGCCCCCACCTGGAGCAACCTGACTGTGCGGAAAATGTTGCAAAAATACGGTCAGTCTTGTCAAAAGCTGGCCTGGATCGATCTGCACACGGGCTTAGGCCCAAGCGGTGTGGGAGAACGCATCTTTGCCTGCCCCGACGATGCAGCGGCCTACCAACGTGCCAAGAAGTGGTGGGGCCAAGGCATCACCTCCATTTATGACGGCTCCTCCAGCTCCCCCATGCTGACGGGCTTGATGTGGATGGCCGCCTGTCAAGAGTGCCCGCAAGCGGAGTACACAGGCATCGCCATGGAATACGGCACACAAGCGCCTGAGCTGGTCTTGCATGCGCTGCGTGGCGACCACTGGCTGCACATGCACCCCGAAGCATCGGATTCGCTGCAACAACAAATCAAACAAGAACTGATGAACGCTTTTTACACCGACACCGACTCATGGCGCCGCCAAATCATTGACCAAGCCATGGATGCCATGCACCAGGCCGCGACAGGCTTGAACGCATCATGAGCACGCCGCGCATCTTGGTTTTGGGGGGCAGCGGCTTTGTGGGTCGCCAGATTTGCGAGCAACTCGCCCGCTTGGGTTGGCAGATCACGGTACCCACGCGCCGCGCCGTGAATGCGGCCAAAGTGCAAAGTTTGCCCGGCCTGACAGTTTTGGAGGCCTCTGTGCACAGCGAGGCCGATTTGGCCCGCCTGATGCCCGGACATGACGCGGTGGTGAACTTGGTGGCTGTGTTGCACGGCAGCGAAGCACGCTTTGAGCAGGTGCACGTCGATTTGGTGGGCAAAATTTCACGTGCTATGCAGCGCGCTGGCGTTCAGCGTTTGGTGCATGTCAGCGCTTTGGGGGCCGACTCACAAGGCCCCTCGATGTACCAACGCAGCAAAGCGCGCGGCGAGGCCGTGGTGCAAAGTGCTGGCTTGCAGCTCACGGTGCTGCGCCCAAGCGTGATTTTTGGTGCCGAAGACAAATTCCTCAACCTGTTTGCCGACTTGCAGGGCTTAGCGCCTTTCATGCCCTTGGCAGGCAGTGGCACACGCTTTCAGCCTGTTTGGGTGGGGGATGTGGCGCGCGCGGTGGTGACCTGTTTGCAAAACCCCGCCACCATCGGTCAGACCTACGAGCTGTGCGGCCCGGATGTGCTGACCTTGGGCGAGTTGGTCCAACGCGCTGGCCAGTGGGCGGGGGTGAACCACGGCCGGGGTCGCCCGGTGATTGGTTTGCCGATGTGGGTGGGCTGGCTGCAAGCGGCGGCCATGGAGTTGGCCCCGGGTGAGCCTTTGATGAGCCGAGACAATTTGGCGTCCATGAAAGTGGACAACGTGGCCACGGGCCAACACCCAGGGTTGTCCGCGCTGGGCATCACGGCAGCATCTGCAGCGGGTGTGGCGCCCAGGTATCTCGGTCACCGAGGCCCACGCAGCAAGTTGAACCGCTGGCGTGCGGGGGCGGGGCGCTGACCCCAACTGCAAAGGACTTGGGTGGATGCGTGAGGGTATGCGGCGGGTTCCTCATGACGGGGTACCGAAAATCGTCACCCGCCGCATGCCATCACACACCTTAGCGGTGCAATATGCACCTCGTCTACAGCCGTGACCGCTAACATGTGGGCTCTGATTCACGGGAGAAAACAATGATCCAGCTCTACATCGCCAACAAAAACTACTCGTCCTGGTCAATGCGCCCTTGGGTGATGCTGCGCCAGGCGGGCATTGACTTTGAAGAGGTCTACGTCCGGTTTGACAGC
This sequence comes from Limnohabitans sp. Rim8, assembly GCF_943326455.1. NCBI lineage: Bacteria > Pseudomonadati > Pseudomonadota > Betaproteobacteria > Burkholderiales > Comamonadaceae > Limnohabitans > Limnohabitans sp. Rim8. The sequence continues at coordinate 6,772 of NZ_CALPTI020000002.1, read as the reverse complement.
TTCGCCTCCGACTCGCAGTTCAAGGCCGCGCTCAAAGACGTCAACCCGGTGGGCAAAGTGCCTGTGCTGGTGCACGATGGCCTGGCCATTTGGGACACCTTGGCGATTGCGGAATATGTGGCCGAGCAATTCCCAGACAAGCAGCTTTGGCCGCAGGACCGCGCTGCCCGAGCACGCGCCCGCAGCATCTGCGCCGAGATGCACAGCGGCTTCATGGCCTTGCGCAGTGCCTGCCCCATGAACATCGAGGCGCACCTGCCCGAGATCGGGGCTTTGGCGCTGCGCGACAAACCCGCACTTCGTGCCGACTTGGAACGCATTTGCAGCTTGTGGAGCGGTCTGCTGGCAGAGCACGGCGGCCCCATGCTGTTTGGCAACTTCAGCGTGGCCGACGCCTACTTTGCGCCAGTGGTCATGCGCATCAAAACCTACGCCTTGCCCGTGCCTACCGATGTGGCCGCTTACATGGACCGCGTGTGCGCCTTGCCCGGCGTGAAAGCCTGGATCGACGAAGCACTGGCGGAGCAGGACTTCATCGACTTTGAAGAGCCTTTCCGGCTCCATCGCTGAAGACCATCATGGACGTTTTTGTCGTCGGCGGTGCGGTTCGTGATGCCTTGATGGGCCAGATCGTGAATGACCGCGACTGGGTGGTGGTGGGCAGCACGCCAGAAGCCATGAGCGCGCAGGGATATGTGCCCGTGGGCAAGGACTTTCCGGTGTTTTTACACCCCCAAAGTCGCGAAGAATATGCCTTGGCCCGCACCGAGCGCAAGACAGCACGCGGCTACAAGGGTTTTGCGGTGCAGGCCGACCCTGGCGTCACGCTGGAAGAAGACTTGGCTCGGCGTGATCTCACCGTCAACGCCATGGCCGTGCCCGAGGCGCTGGCCCATGCCGCGCCCGAGGCGTGGGCAGGCCAGATCGTGGACCCCTATGGCGGGCAGGCTGACCTGAACCACAAGGTGCTGCGCCATGTGACCGATGCCTTTGCCGAAGACCCGGTGCGCATCCTGCGTTTAGCACGCTTTGCGGCGCGCTTTGCCAACTTTTTTGTGGCCGCTGAAACCATGGCGCTGATGCGCCAGATGGTGGAGGACGGCGAGGCCGACCACCTGGTGCCCGAGCGCGTTTGGCAGGAGTTGAGTAAGGGGCTGATGAGCGAGAGGCCTTCTCGCATGTTCGAGGTGCTGCGCGAATGCGGCGCACTCCAAGTCTTGCTGCCCGAGCTGGACAGTCTGTGGGGCGTGCCCCAACGGCCTGAATACCACCCCGAAATCGACACTGGCGTGCACATGATGCTGGTGATGGACATGGCCGCTCATCTGAACATGCCGCTGCCTGTGCGCGTGGCCTGCCTGATGCACGACCTGGGCAAAGGCACCACGCCCGCCGACGTGCTGCCGCGTCACATCGGCCACGAAGGCCGCAGCGTGAAGCTCTTGCAAAAGGTGTGCGAACGCCTGCGCGTACCGACCGACTGCAAGGAATTGGCCGAGGTGGTGGCGCGGGAGCACGGCAACATCCACCGCAGCGGCGAGCTGAACGCCGAAGCCGTGATGCGCTTGCTGGAGCGCTGCGACGCCATACGCCAGCCGCAGCGTTTTGCCATGGTTTTAGAAGCCTGCGAATGCGATGCACGAGGGCGGCAAGGTTTTGAAGAGGCAACCTACCCGCAAGCAGCACGATTGCAGCAGGCGCAGAAAGCTGCGCTGTCTGTAGAGACCGCTCCGATTGCGCAAGCGGCGGCGGCTCAAGGTCTCAAAGGCTCGCAAATTGGCGCGCAAATCGCCAAGGCCCGCGTCAAGGCCATTGCGCAAGTGCTGTAAGTACTTCAGATCAAAGGTGAGAACGCGCCCAATCGGCGATGTCTTGCGCCGTGCGAAAAGCACCGGCCTGACGGGCGACTTCTTTGCCGCCGACAAACAAGGCCAGTGTGGGGATGCTGCGGATATTGAAGCGTGCGGCGACGGCTTGCGCCTCTTCGGTGTTGAGCTTGGCCACCCGCACTTGGGGCTCCAAAAGACCAGCGGCTTGCTCATACGCCGGGGCCATCATGCGGCAAGGGCCGCACCACGGGGCCCAGAAGTCCACCAGCACTGGTATTTGGTTGCGGCCGATGTGCTTGTCAAAGCTGGCCGCATCCAGCGCCAGCGGGTGTCCTGCAAACAAGGTTTGGTGGCATTGCCCGCAATCGGGGGTGTTGTGCAGATCGGCCACACGCACGCGGTTGGTGGTGTGGCACTGCGGACAAACAATGTGCAAGGCGTCGGCTGAAACGGTCATGGGTTCCCCTGTATTTCAAAAACACTTGGGGATCATGCTCCGCGATTCAAGAGCCTTGCGCGTTGACGCAGGTCAACGCAAAGAAGCGACCAGGATCAGCGTGCGGGTGGGCGGCGAGGCGCCATCGGTGCACGTCCAGCCAAGTGACGGAAACTGATGCGGCCTTTGCTCAAGTCGTAGGGCGAGAGCTCGAGCGTCACGCGGTCACCCGCCAAAATGCGGATGTGGTTCTTGCGCATCTTGCCAGCGGAATAAGCAATCAATTGATGACCATTGTCCAGCGTCACGCGAAAACGGGTGTCGGGCAACACCTCGTTGACCACGCCCATCAATTCAATCAGTTCTTCTTTAGCCATTTAAAACGTCTTTCTCAAAGCAGGATCGGTTTCATCGTCTGGCGCTCCACCCACAACACGCCTTCATCGAGGGCGTATTGGCTGGCGGCGGCAGGCGTCGCAAATTCAGGCACAAAACGCATCACGCGGTCGGTGCTGGCGCTGCCGCGGCCACTGGCCACAGACACTTGCGCGGCAAATGCGCCATTGGGCAAAGCCCTGGAGCACGGTTGAATTCGGAATTTTCCCATGGAGATGGGTTGGTGTGAACAGTAAAAGAGAGTCATGTATTTTAACGAAGGGGGTCGAACCGCACACAAGGCCCTCTAGGGGGCTGTTTGGCGCAACGGTTCTTGGCATGTCCTGCTGCCAAAAAGCTCCCTTGAATGCCAGCTGCAAAGCTTGGCGAACAACCGCACCGTGCAGAGGTGCATGAAAAGGGAAGCAAAAAATCGTCTGGGCCCAGCTTTGAAAGCATGGCGGGCGATGTGCACAGTGGAGGACAAGACTGGCATCCCTCTGCCGGGATGCGCTATCGGCTCGCAAGGAGCTAGATGGGCATAAGTCGCCAATGGCGTGTCGCACTGTAACACGTTCGTGTTGCAGGCCCTGACTGACCCCAGCTCAGACCCACCGCGCGATGGCTGCCGCCAACATGCTGAGCAACAACGTGCTGGTCAAGGGGATGAACCATTCGCGCCCAAACAGCCTAAACCGGAAGTCCCCCGGCAAGCGGCCAAAACCCAGCTTTTCCAGCCACTTTTGCAAGCCACTGAAAATGATCAGGGCCAGAAACACCACGATGAGCCAGCGCAACATAGCTTGCCTGAATGCCGGTTAAAGGCGGTGCGAGCGGTCGCCCCGGGCAAAGCCCTGGGCCGCCCAATCGGACGACGTGGCGAACCCAACCACTTTGAACAACTCGCCCATTTCGTGCTCGTTGATGAGGCGCTGCGCCTGGCTGCGTTCGGCCAAAGAGGCCTCGGCCATGCGCTCGGCCAGCCCCAAGTTCAGCAAAAACCAAGCTTGGCTGGCGTAGCCCAGCACATTCAGCCCCGTGTTTTGCGCCGCCAAGGCGACCCCGGTGAAGTTGACATGCGCCGTGATGTCTTTTTGGCCCACTGCCACCAAGGGGTTGTCATCGGCCTGATGGCGTTGGTGGCACATCACGGTGCCCATGTGGCGCTGAGGGTGGAAGTACTCTGCCTCGGGGAAACCGTAATCTAGAAAAAACGCCGCCCCGCCCCGCCCAGCCAGCAAGCGCTCGGCCAGGCTGGCGATGAAGGCCTCGGCTTGGGGGTGGATTTCGGTCAAATAGTCGTGCTCGCCTTCGACGACCACAGGCGGACGCAGGTCGGTCAAACGGTCTTGCCAGGCGAAGTCACTCCCCGAACTGACAACCCCGCGCTCATGCCAGACACCCTGCGTGCGTTGCAGCAGTTGAACCGGCATGGCGTCGAGCACCTCGTTGCCCACCACCACGCCCTCGATGGCGTCGGGCCAGGCGTCGAGCCAGCACACTTTGTCGGCGTGTTTCAACAAGCTGTCGGCCTGACGGGCGCGCAAAGTGCCTGACAAATCGATGATGGTGTAACGGCGCACCGCATCACCCAGACTGTCCAGCAGTTGCAGGGCCAGTGCCCCGGTGCCCGCGCCAAACTCCCAAACTTCATCGGTGCCCGTGGCCTGCAGCGCCTGGCGCACCTGCACGGCCAAGGTTTGGCCAAACAAGGGTGACATGCCCGGCGCGGTCACAAAGTCGCTGCCCGAAGCGGGCATGGCCCCGAACTTTTGCAGCGCATTGGTGTAGTAGCCCAAGCCCGGCTCGTACAAGGCCATGGCCATGAAACGGTCAAAACCGACCCAGCCACCGGCTTGGGCAATGGCCTGGTGGATAAGCGGGGTCAATTCAGCAGGGGGATGGGGATTCGGCAAGCTCACGCGCTGATTGTCGCCGAAGGTGTACGGGGGTTTGCCATGGTACCGGGCGACAAATCCATGGCTTGCCCGATAATTCAGCCCTTTGTACCTCGGATGTTCCTGCGCAGTGCCGTCTGCCCAGTCCACCCTTTCATGAAACAAGTTCTGGTCACCGGAGGCGCTCACCGCCTGGGCGCAGAGATCGTTCGCCAATTTGTGGCGGCGGGCTGGCGCGTGTGGTGCCATTACCAACGCTCGGCCGATGCGGCCAAGGCGCTGCAGGCGGAACTGCAGGCCGCAGGGGGCTTGGTTGAATGCGTGCAGGCCGATCTGGCACAGAGCGCACAAGTCGAACAGATGATGATGCAGATCGCACAAAGCCACGGCCCGCTCGACTGCTTGGTGAACAACGCCTCGCTGTTCGAGCCCGATGAAGGCACGGACATGGACTTGCCCGGCGCGCGCCTGCAACTCGAAGTGAATTTGATCGCGCCCATGCTGCTGGCCTCACTCATGGCCCAGCAAGCCGCGCCCAAGGCCACGCCCGGCCAGCGCAGCGTGGTTCACATTTTGGACCAGAAGGTGTTCAACCTGAACCGGGATTACTTTTCATACACCGTGTCCAAACTGGCGCTGGAGCGTGCCGTGGCCTTGCAGGCCCAGGCCCTGGCCCCCTTGCGCGTGTGCGGCGTGGCACCAGGCCTGATGTTTTTGAGCGGCCCGCAAACGCAAGAGAACTTTGACCGCGCCAGCCGTGTGAACCTGCTGCGCGAGCCGATCGACCCGGCGCAGGTGGCGGCGACTTGCCTTTTCCTGGCGCAAAACCCCTGCATCACCGGCACCACGGTGTGTGTGGACAATGGCCAGCACCTGGTGCCTTTGGCGCGGGATGTGATGTTCCTGGCCGACCCGAAAGGTGCAGCATGAGCGACCTGATGACCGATTTGGCGCTGAACTGCCGCCGCTTGTTTTTGCGCAACCACACGGTGGACGTGCGCATCGGTGCCCACGAGTTTGAAAAGCTCGGCCCTCAGCGCATCGTCTTCAATGTGGAGCTGTTTGTGCCCTACAGCGCGTCCACCCCCACGCAAGATGACTTGGCCGAGGTGGTGGACTACGACTTCATCCGCGAGGTGATTGCGCGCCGGGTGGCCCAGGGCCACATCGTGCTGCAAGAGACTTTGTGCGACGACCTGATGCGCGAGCTGATCGCCCACCCGCAGGTGCAGGCGGTGCGCCTGTCCAGCTGCAAACCCGATGTGTACCCGGACTGCGATGCGGTTGGGGTGGAAATTTTCCAGACCAAAAGCCCGACATGAAAACCCCAGCCGGACACCAAACCCTGGCGCTGACCGGTTTGCGCTTTGACGCGAACCTGGGCATCCTCGAACATGAAAAAACCGACCCGCAACCGATTCAGGTCGATGCCGAGCTGAACCTGGGCACGCAGCCCCTGCTGCCCAGCGACGACGACATCCACTCTGTGCTGGACTATCGCAAAGTGCGCAAAATCATCATCGACGAATGCACGGCTGAGCACATCAACCTGCTGGAAACACTGATCGGCAAACTCTCGAACCGCCTGATGCAGTTGCCCGGCGTGTTGGGTGTGCGCGTCAAGATTGCCAAACTTGAAATTTTTGAAGACTGCGAAGTGGCCATTCGCATGGAAACCGGACAGTGGTGAACCTCATGAACACAGACACAGAAGCCGACAACGCCTGGATTCAAGCGCAAGCCGAATCAGAGGCCGCCAAAGCCGTCAAGATCGAGCGCGAAACCCACAAGCTCGAAAAACGCCTGTGCCGCCAAATGGGCCAAGCGATCAGTGACTTCAACCTGATCGAAGAGGGCGACCGCATCATGGTCTGCATGTCAGGCGGCAAAGACAGCTACGGCATGCTCGACATCCTGCTCAAGATGAAGGCCCGCGCCCCGGTGGACTTCGAACTGGTGGCGGTCAACCTCGACCAAAAGCAGCCGGGTTTCCCTGAGCACATCCTGCCTGCCTACCTGAAAGAGCTGGGCGTGGAGTACCACATCGAGACGCAAGACACGTATTCGATCGTGAAAGACAAGATCCCCGAAGGCAAGACCATGTGCAGCCTGTGCTCGCGCCTGCGCCGGGGCATTTTGTACCGCGTGGCGCGCGAGTTGAAGTGCAACAAGCTGGCGCTCGGCCACCACCGCGACGACATGTTGCAGACCTTCTTTTTGAACATGTTCTTTGG